>BQJT01000053.1 GCA_021604845.1 Cyclobacteriaceae bacterium | reverse complement strand
GAAATATTAATAGATATATCTAAACTTAGGCTCGGAGGATCTATTAAAGTTGGAGAGCTTGAAACTGGCGATTTCGAAATATTAACCAGCGACCTGGTAAGTGTAATATCCGTGGAAACTCCAAGGACCATTCGGGTTGTTGAGACTGAGGAAGAAGATGAAGAATTAGAAGGAGAAGAAGGAGAAGAAGGAGAAGGAGCTGAAGGAGAGGCTGGTGAAGGTAAAGAAACTGAAGGTGGAGAAAGTGCTGGTTCAGAAGGGTCCGAGGAATCCTAGATCCTGGATCTAAGATCTAAGATCTTATGAAATCTTTGATTGTAGGTTTGGGGAATATTGGCCCTGAGTACGAGCTAACCAGACATAATATTGGCTTTTTAATATTGGATCAATTGGCTGAAAACCAGAAGGTCGAATTCGAAATTGCCAAGTCAGCTTATCACTGTGAGTTCCGGTTCAAAGGAAAAAGCCTACACCTGATTAAACCCACTACTTTTATGAATTTAAGTGGTAAAGCTGTGAATTACTGGCAGCAGCAGTTAAAGATCGATACCTCTAATACGCTGGTTGTTACCGATGACATTGCTTTACCATTTGGCACGCTTCGGCTGCGAGCGAAGGGGTCCAATGCCGGCCATAATGGATTAAAAAACATTGAAGCTACTCTGGGAACCAATCAATATCCCCGGTTGCGGTGTGGGATTGGGGATGATTATCGCCAGGGGCAACAGGTTGACTATGTTTTGAGCAGGTTTTCTCAGGAAGAATTTGAGGAGCTCCCTTCCATTATGGATAAAGCCATTGAGGTGATCCTTGGGTTCGCTACTATTGGAATTGACCGCACCATGAACCAGTTTAATTAGCAGTCTTCAGTCTCTTAACTAACTTCTCCTCCAGGTTTGACTTCTTTATCCGGTTGCAGAAAACCGAAGCGGCCATCTGCATCTTCTGCCATCAGGATCATACCCTGCGATTCAATCCCCATTATTTTGCGAGGCATCAGGTTTAATAACACGGTTACCGTTTGGCCAACTGCCTGCTCCGGGGTATAGTTTTGGGCAATACCACTAACGATCACCCTTTCTTCCAATCCTGTATCCACAACCAGCTTCAATAGCTTTTTTGACTTCGCTACTTTTTCAGCGCTGACAACCTTGCCAATGCGAATATCCAACTTTAGAAAATCATCAAAAGTGATCTCTGGTTTCTGTGGCCTGGTTTGCACCTGTTGATCGGGGTTATTTTCTAGCTTTGATGCCTTTAGCTTTTCGATTTGCTGCTCTACCACTGAATCCTCAATTTTTTCAAACAACAGTGCTGCATTTTCTAATTGGTTTCCTGTTTGCAGTAGGTTTTGCTTACCGCTATCGGCCCATTTCAATTTATCGATACCCAGTATTGCTCTTAGTTTTTCACAGGTTCTGGGTAAAAATGGATCAGCCAGAATACTCAAATTTGCTGCTATCTGTAAACTTAAATTCAGAATAGTTCCTACCCGCTGCTTATCTTGCTTAATTACTTTCCAGGGTTCGGTATCTGCCAGATATTTATTACCCATTCGGGCGACATCCATCATCTGGTTTAAAGCCTCCCTGAATTTAAAGTTCTCCAATGACCCACCGATTTGGACCGGATATTCAGCAAGTCTATCCAGTATCTCTGTGTCGAGATCATTAGTCTTTCCCATCGGCGGGACTTGACCATCAAAATATTTGTGGGTAAGCACCACCGCCCTGTTTATAAAGTTTCCGAAAATGGCTACTAGCTCGTTATTATTACGAGCCTGAAACTCTTTCCAGGTAAAATCATTGTCTTTGGTCTCAGGGGCATTGGCACACAAAACATATCTCAGCACATCCTGCTTTCCCGGAAGTTCCTCAAGGAACTCGTGCAGCCATACTGCCCAGTTTCGGGAGGTAGATATTTTATCACCTTCAAGATTCAGGAACTCATTTGCGGGTACATTATCTGGAAGTATATAATCTCCGTGTGCTTTCAGGATAACAGGAAAAATAATGCAGTGAAATACGATATTGTCCTTTCCAATAAAATGTATCAGTCGAGTGTCTGAGTCTTTCCAGTAAGGCTCCCAGTTCCTGTTGTTGGCCTTTGCCCATTCCTTAGTAGCAGAGATGTATCCGATCGGTGCGTCAAACCATACATAAAGCACCTTTCCTTTTGCTTCCTCTAATGGAACCGGCACACCCCAGTCCAGATCCCTGGTCATCGCCCTTGGCTTCAAACCCTGGTCAATCCATGACTTACATTGACCATATACATTGGTTTTCCATTCCCTGTGATCCTCCAGAATGTATTTCCTAAGCCAGTTTTCATATTGGTCCATAGGAAGGTACCAATGTTTGGTTTCTTTAAGCACCGGGGGTTTTCCGCTAAGCATGGATTTTGGCTGCTTTAAATCAGTTGGGCTTAAACTACTTCCACAATGTTCACATTGATCTCCATATGCTGCTGCAAAGCCGCAATTAGGACAGGTTCCCTGTATATACCGATCAGCCAGAAACTGCTGGCTTTCTTCATCGAAGTACTGCTTTGATGATTCTTCTGTAAAAACACCGTCCTGATAAAGCTTCTTAAAGAACTCAGAACTGGTTTCCCAGTGTACAGGACTTGATGTTCTGCTGTAGTGATCGAAGCTTATACCAAATTCTTCAAATGACTTAGCTATCATGGCATGGTACCTGTCGACAACATCCTGAGGCGAGATACCCTCTTTCTTGGCGCGCAAAGTAATGGGTACGCCCAGTTCGTCAGAGCCACAAATGAATAATACGTCTTTTTCCTGAAGCCGCATATATCGTACATAAATGTCGGCAGGTACGTAAACCCCTGCCAAATGACCAATATGAACCGGTCCATTGGCATATGGCAACGCGGCAGTGATGGTAAATCTTTTGAAGCTCATGCGGGCAAAGATAAAAGTAATCGCCTAATTGATACCACTTAACCATGGCAATTTCTTAGTTTTGCGGCTCGAAGAATGGACTAATGGAAGAGTTAAGAAATATTGCCATCATTGCTCACGTAGATCACGGAAAAACCACCTTGGTTGATCGATTTATTCAGACAGCGAAGCTTTTTGATGATCATCAGGAAATGGGAGAGCTGTTGTTGGATAGCAACGACCTGGAACGGGAGCGCGGAATTACGATTTTGTCTAAAAACGTTTCGGTACGATATCAGGGAACCAAAATAAACATAATCGACACCCCGGGTCACGCGGACTTTGGCGGCGAAGTTGAAAGGGTACTTAAAATGGCCGATGGTGTGTTACTATTGGTTGATGCATTCGAAGGGCCCATGCCCCAGACAAGGTTCGTGTTGGAAAAAGCCCTAAATCTTGGATTGATCCCACTGGTAGTGATCAACAAGGTCGACAAGGAGAACTGCCGTCCCGATGAAGTACATGAGCAGGTATTCGAACTCATGTTCAATCTGGAAGCTACAGAAGAGCAATTGGATTTTACTACTCTGTACGGTTCCTCCAAGCATGGTTGGATGAGTGATCAATGGCAGCAACCCGGTACGGACATTCAGCCTTTACTCGATGCCATTCTTAAGATAATCCCCCCGCCAAAGCAACTGGACGGCCATCTGCAAATGCAGATCACTTCACTGGACTATTCGTCCTATGTCGGACGCATTGCCATCGGCCGGGTTTACCAGGGAATTATAGAAGAGGGCAAAACCTATGCTTTGAGCAAGAGAGATGGCAGTCTGAAAAATATCAAGATAAAAGAACTTTTTGTTTTTGAGGGACTTGGTCGTAAGAAAGTAGCCACCGTAAGTTCCGGCGAAATCTGTGCGGTAGTAGGCCTGGAGGATTTCGAAATAGGAGATACCATAGCCGACCGCGAAAACCCACAGGCACTACCTAGAATCTCAATCGATGAGCCTACTATGAGTATGCTCTTTACTATTAATAATTCTCCTTTTTTCGGTAAAGAAGGCAAGTTCGTAACGTCCCGTCATTTAAGGGAACGATTGGAGAAAGAAACGGAAAAGAACCTGGCACTACGGGTGGAGCCGGGAGATACCGAGGATAAATTTATGGTATATGGCCGGGGCGTACTTCACCTTTCCGTGCTCATTGAAACCATGCGCAGGGAAGGATACGAGCTTCAGGTAGGGCAGCCACAGGTAATTTTCAAAGAAATAAACGGCAGTCGACACGAACCGATCGAACATCTGGTGGTTGAAGTGCCTGAAGAATCATCGGGGAAGGTAATTGAGATGGTAACCCAAAGAAAAGGTGAACTAACTACCATGCAGCCAAAGGGCGATCTGCAACATTTAGAATTCGATGTACCTGCCCGGGGACTTATTGGTTTACGTAATAATATGTTGACTGCCACCGCCGGAGAAGCCATAATGAACCACCGGTTTAAGAATTACCAGCCCTTTAAAGGGGATATACCCGGTCGAATCAACGGGTCTCTGATATCGATGGAGGATGGTGCAGGGACGGCTTACTCAATTGACAAGTTGCAGGACCGGGGTACATTTTTTATTAAGCCCGGTGATAACCTCTATATTGGCCAGGTGATTGGGGAGCATACCCGTTCAAATGACCTGACAGTCAATGTGCAAAAAGGCAAAAAATTAACCAACATGCGGGCAGCCGGATCAGATGACAATGCACGTATTGCCCCTCCAAGGACATTCTCTTTGGAAGAAGCCCTTGAGTATATCCAGAAAGACGAATATCTTGAAGTTACTCCTGTAGCCACCCGGATGAGGAAAATTTACCTGGATGAGCACCAGCGTAAACGCATGCAGGCGAGTATGGGGTAATTTTAGTTTTTAGTTTTTAGTTTTTAGTTTTTAGTTTTTAGTTTTTTTTCGCAGCGAGATCCTTTTAACACTGGGGCTTTAGTGCCAAACGGGGTTGAGCTTTCCAATGCTCCAAGGTCTTTAGCGTTGTTTATTTTCCAAATTTACACTGGCGCTACGCCGCCCTTTTGGTTCTGTCGCTTACTATCAATTTGGTATAACGAATCCACATCCCCTGACTTTAGTGTAATACTTTAACAATTCGAATATTTTATTGAATTAATTCTATACTCTGATGTTGCACTGGCGGGCAAAAAAAGAAATAAAAAGTACTTTCTGTCAACATTCCCCTTATATTGGGGGCTAATTTCATAATACTCACTTTGAAAATTTGTAACTAAACCAATTCATTATGAAAAAAATGATTACTACATGTTTACTGGTGATGTTTGGTGCAGGCGTCCTTTTGGCGCAGCAACGAACAGTTACTGGTAAAATTACATCCACTGAGGATGGCACCGGATTACCCGGTGTAAACGTACTGGTCCAGGGTACTACCACAGGTACTACCACGGATTTGGACGGTAATTACACACTCACAGTGCCAGCGGATGCCACCAATCTGGTATATTCTTTTGTGGGATTTAAAAGTCAGGTAGTGGTGATAGGCAACAGATCTGCCATTGATATTGCCTTAGAAGAGGACATCGCCGCTCTTCAAGAGGTGGTGGTTACCGCTCTTGGTATTGAACGTTCCAAGGAAGCGCTGAACTATTCGGTGACTGAATTGAAAGGTGAAGGCTTTACCGAAGCCCGGGAAATCAACATTGCCAATGCATTAGCTGGTAAAGTAGCTGGGGTAAATGTAAGCAATATTGGCACTGGACCACAGGGATCAACCCGGGTGATTATTCGAGGTAATACTTCCTTAGGTGGTAATAACCAGCCATTATATGTGGTGGACGGTGTACCATTGGACAATACCTCTTATGGACAAGCAGGGCTCTGGGGTGGATTTGACGAAGGAGATGGAATGTCCAGTATCAACCCGGACGACATTGAGACAATGAGTGTTCTTAAAGGTGCCAACGCGGCAGCTTTATACGGGTCTCGAGCGTCAAACGGAGTAATCCTGATTACTACCAAGTCTGGTAAAAATCGAAAAGGAGTAGGCGTTGAATTCAGGTCAAATTATACTCTGGATAAGATGATCAACCATTTCGACTTACAGCAAGAGTATGGCCATGGAAGGGATGGAGCCGCACCGACAACCGCCGCTGAAGCGTGGGATTTTGGTAACGGAACCAACTGGGGTAGCAGATTGGATGGAAGCTCTGTACCTCAATTTGATGGCGTAAGCCGTCCATATATATACCAGATGGATGAAAACCTGGATCGCTACTATCGAACCGGGTCAACCTTTACCAATAGTATTGGTTTAACTGGCGGTAATGAAGATCACCAGATACGAGTGAACGTGTCAGCGTTAAAGAACGAGCACATCCTGCCAAACGCCGGATTCGACCGTTACAATAGCAGTCTGTCCTACACCGGTAAGTTTGGTAAGCTGAGTTTTACTTCAAAAGTTTTATACTCTTATGAAGATTCAAATAACCGGCCGCGTCTGACTGACTCACCCGGAAATGGGCACCAGGGACTGCTGACATTACCGCTTAACTATAATGTCAACGATTTGATTGGGAACCCGGAAAAGCCAGGAACCGTACCCGAAGGAGTTACTACTCCGGACGGCAAGGCTCCAGGTGAGGAGTACCAGATTTCCAATAACCTTTGGAATGTTAATCCCTGGTTTGCAGCATATCAGTTCGATAATGACACCAAAAGGGATCGTATAATCACTTCGCAGGTAGCCAAGTTCGATATCACGGACTTTCTATATGTACAAGGTCGTTTTAGTATGGATTACTTCTCAAGACGTAGGACGGTTATTACTCCTACTGGTACAGGCTACTCGCGGCTTGGAAATATGAATGAGGACCAAAGAACACAGCGGGAAATCAACCTGGAAGGACTTATTGGATATAATGATCAATTCGGGGATCTCTCTGTTAATGCTTTTGTAGGGGCCAACCGTATGCGTAATAAAGGAGAGGGTTTATTCTTAAATGGAAGCAATTTTAATATTCCATTTTTCTATACATTCTCTAACTTACAGAACCAAAGCCCAGGCTATAGCATCAATGAAGAAGGTATCAATTCAGTATTCTTCTCTGCTGAAGTGGGCTGGAGGGATTACTTGTACGTAACCGCTACAGGACGTCAAGATTGGTTCTCTACCTTGAATCCAGATGATAATGCAATTTTCTACCCTTCAATTGGAGGTAGTTTTGTGTTCACTGAGTTAATCGCTAATAGCGGTATATTAAGCTATGGTAAGCTTAGAGCTTCATGGGCACAGGTTGGTGGAGATACTGATCCATACAATTTGCTTCTCACTTATAATCTGGGACAGGGACATTTAGGACAACCCAATGCCAATATTGCACAAGGTTCTATTCCGAATGCACTACTCACTCCATTGACATCAACTGAAATCGAATTTGGATTCAATTTGCAATTCTTTGAAAATCGACTTGGACTTGACTTCACATATTATGATCAAAAGACCACAGATGATATACTGGATGCTACTGTTTCACAAAGTTCAGGATTTGGCTCGACTGTCATAAACATTGGCGAAATTACCAATAATGGAGTTGAATTATTGCTTACAGGAACCCCTATAGTCAACAACGACTTCAGATGGGATGTTAGCCTGAATTTAGCTTATAATGACAGTGAAGTGGTTGCGCTGAATGAAGGTTTGGATGAGATCCGGGTTGCCGGTGGTCTTGGTGAGCCTCGTTCACGACAGGCATTTATTTTCCATGTTGTAGGCCAACCATTCGGTACCATTAAAGGTTTTACTCAGGAAATGATCAATGGCCAGCCGGTATTTAACCCCGACAACGGTCAACCGGTTCGTACTGGTGGAACCTCTATATTAGGTACGGGAGTACACAAGTATACTGGTGGTCTGTCTAACACTTTTAGTTATAAAAACTTCTACGGCGATTTCTTGATTGATTTCAAAGCCGGTGGAGAGATCTACTCAGGAACCAACGTACGTATGACTCAGCAAGGTGTGCATAAGCAGACAGTTGAACCTACTAGTGGTCTTGGTTTTGTTTCGCAGGGACGTGAATCAATCACCGTCACTGGCGTTACTCCTGAAGGTAATCCCTTGACCATGACATTAGATGAGACCGAAGTCGATGGATTCTGGGGTGCCTATGGCAACCTTTCCGATCGATTTATTCGTGATGCATCTTTCGCAAAACTAAGACAAGTAAGTATTGGGTACCGATTCCCATCTAAATTGTTGAGTAATACTCCAATTCAGTCAGCCAGCCTATCATTTGTAGGAAGGAATCTGGCTGTCTTATATGACGACATAGAAAACGTCGATGCGGAATCAACTTATAACAATTCTAATGCCCAGGGATTGGATTATTATGCTTTGCCCCAATCCAGGTCATATGGTTTTAACCTGTCGGTAACGTTTTAAATGAGTAATTATTTAAGAAAGAAAAATTATGAATAAATTATATAAGTATTTTATTGTCGCATCCATAATGCTGGTATCAGTAAGCGGATGTGATAATGAGGAGTTGACGGATTTAAATATAAATCCGACTCAGGCCAATGAGGTTGATTGGCGGTTTATGCTAACTACCGGACTGGTAGAGGCAGCAGAAAATCGTTACTCCAATGGACGGGTGCACTTGAATCTTGCCTCCGGTTTGATTCAGCAAATGGCCACCCATCAGATTGGAGGAGAAAGAGGTTCAGGAGACAAATACATGTACCACCTGGATAGTTTCAACGCGCTGTGGGATCGATATCCTACTTTGGTATTGAAAACTTTAGCTGAAGTACTCCGGCAAACTGGTCCTGAAGGAGCTAGTCCAAATGCAATCAACTTGCATCACGTGGCTCAGGTAATGTATATACATCCTGTACACCTGCTAACTGATATGCACGGCAATATTCCTTATACCGAATTGAATAAGGGCATAGACGGGATATTTTTCCCCAAATATGATACCCAGGAATCGATCTATAAGGACATGCTTGCCAAACTTCAAACCGCAGCCAATACCATCGGAACAGGTTCCGATGAGATCGGCAGCGCTGACGTACTATTTAACGGTGATTTGACCAAGTGGAAAAAGTTTGCCAACTCGATGATGTTGCGATTGGCCATGCGTGTTTCAAACGTAGACGCGGGCTTGGCTCAACAGTATGTTCAATCGGCAATTTCAGGGGGCGTTATGCAAAGTAATGATGACATGGCCTGGTTACAGATGGCAGATGGGCCTACTGAATGGTTCAACCAAAATGGGATTTCACGAGCTATGAATCCCAGCGATTGGGGCGCTAACAATATGTTAAGCAAAACCCTGGTTGATTGGTTACAAGCCAACAATGATCCAAGATTGGAAGTTTGGTCCGTAAGAGGTTTATGGGACGGTCCCTGGTTGACAGATCCGGCAGACCAGATAGGAATGCCTAACGGTATGGACATCGAAATGTTGGAAGCGTATACAGGCCAACCTTTCGACCGTGAAAATCAGTTTTCCCGGATAAATCCGGAAATACTTGATGACCATGATCCATTCATCTTCCAGACCTATGCAGAAGTTGAATTATTGTTAGCTGAAGCTGCAATGAAGGGCTGGCATACGGGAGACCCTACCACACATTATAACAACGCGGTTAGGGCCTCTATGACGCAGTGGACCATTTTCAATCCTACAAAAGTGATAACGGATGCCGAAGTGGATGCTTATCTGGCAGCCCATCCTTTTGATGGCTCTGAAGAAATGCTGCACACGCAATACTGGGCAGTTAACTTCCTTCAATGGTATGAAGCTTATGCTAACTGGCGTAGGACAGGATTCCCGGTATTAACACCAACCAATTATCCCGGTAATTATTCTGGCGGACAGATATTCAGGAGAATTGAATACAGCACCGTTGAAATCGCCAATAACGAGGATAACATCGTTTCAGGAGGTACTACTCCAGATGATGTGATGACCAGAATTTGGTGGGACGTGAATTAAGGTAGATTACCTAAAAACTAATGAGAAGGCTGTCTCGAGAGAGATGGCCTTTTTTTTATCAGCAACAGTGTGGAGCAAGAGCATACAGTTGAGAGAGGTGCGTTTTAATCGGCAACAGTGTGGAGCAAGAGCATACAGTTGAGAAAGATGGCGTTTTAATCAGCAACAGTGTGGAGCAAGAGCATACAGTTGAGAGAGGTGCGTTTCATCAGCAACAGTGTGGAGCAAGAGCTTTTGGATGAGAAACTTAAAAACCACCAGGGAGTGCTCAATACTGTTGCCCCGCTGGCGTGCTATAAACTCTTGCTCTTGCTGTATGCTGTACGCTGTATGCTGTATGCTGTATGCTGTACGCTGTATACTGTTGTTGAATATTGATTCGATTCGTAAACTTGCAACACCTTTTTTGAAGGGTTCATTAGTATTCTATAGAATATGATCGATTGAAATGAAGCAATTACTTCTTTGCCTGATAATGTTATTATCGTTGGCCGCCTGTAAGAAAAAGCAATCCCAACTGGTGTGGAATGAATCTTTTTACCTGATTGGATCTCAATCTTCTCCCCGGACCTCAGATCTCAACGGCGATGGAGTGCTGGATATTGTTATGGGGGCTGGCAGGGATGAGACTGTTGCCACCGATGACGGAGTACTGGCAGTTAATGGCCTAACCGGAAAATTGTTATGGAAAAACTCAGCCCCGGCTCATGTGGTAGGGTCTGCTTCATTCCAGGATATTAATGATGACAACATCCAGGATATATTTATAGGTGGCAGGGGTGGATTTTTAACAGCAATAGATGGCAAAACTGGTCAGCAAATCTGGAAATTTAATTTCGATTATTCCAATGATTCAATACTGCGCTATGCCCGGTTCAATTTTTACAATAGCGTTTGGGTTCCGGATCAAAATGGAGATGGCAAAGATGATCTGCTTACCGTGAACGGTGGTAACTGGAGCGCTCCCGCAGGTTCTTCGGATGGCCGGTTACCAGGAGTGTTGATGCTTATTGACAGTAAATCAGGAGGTATCATTGCAGCCGATACCATGCCCGATGGCAAGGAATCCTATATGTCTCCAGTCTGTTATAAAGACCCTCTAAGTCAGGAATTGAGAGTGGTTTTTGGCACCGGAGGTGAAACCATTAGTGGCTCTCTATATGTGTGCAAGTTGCAAGATCTGATGGAACAAAATTTGACCGCGGCTTCAAAAGTAGCTTCTGAAGAAGGACATGGATTTATTGCTCCACCAACAATAGCAGATCTTAATGATGATGGCACCTTGGACATTGCCGCTATCTCACATGCAGGTACGGTGGTAGCCGTTGACGGGAATAACTATAAAAATCTATGGAAAACATCTTTTCCGGGTAATGAATCAAGTACCACTCTGGCGGTGGGTCATTTTACTCAAAAGGATCAGTTGGAGGTGCTGGCTGTGATGGACCAGGGCACCTGGCCTAAATACACTTTTGCACAACAAGTGATATTAGATGGTTCCAATGGTTCCATCAACTCCGAGAATAGTTTCGGTTGTTTTGTGGTTTCTTCACCTGTGATCTATGACATCGATCATGATGGATTTGACGAGGCAATACTAAACATCAATGATTACCAATGCGATGTTGAACTGGAGGATGAAATAATGAACCCACCCGGAATCTCACATCAATTGATTGCTATAGACTTTCAAACAGGAAACTTTCAGATGATCGACCAGACAAAAGGGTTCAGAAATATCTTCTCCAGTCCCTGGATAGGAGATCTTGATGACGATGGGTACCTGGATATTGTATATAGTGTTTACAATCACGCTAATGACGTCAGAAGATTTCTAGGGATGAGCTTAAAACGGGTCAGCACTCCGATCAAGGTGCGAAAACCTGTTAAGTGGGGTGCTTACATGGGAACCGATGGAAACGGAATATATATGGAATAACCGGTACATATTACTATCACCATTTATTAGTACGTTTCAAACGGCTATGGATTATAAAAAACACATCCAAAAGATCTCATACTTTTTGACCTCACCTTTCCGTAGGTACCACCATTGCTTTTTGTTGCCTCTGATTCTGGTAGTAACCAGCTGCACCAAATCAAAAAGCGAGTTGGTATGGGAAACGAACTTTTATCAAATAGGCTCTCACTCCTCTCCAAGAACAGCTGATTTAAATGAGGACGGAGTTCTGGATATTGTAGTTGGTGCAGGGCGAAATGAAAATCAGCCGATAGATCAAGGCGTAATAGCCCTTGATGGAATTTCTGGGAAAATACTATGGGTACAGGAGGCCCAGGACCAGGTATTCGGGTCGGCCACATTTTTTGACATTACGAAAGACGGCACAAAAGACGTATTCATCGGGGGGAGGTCGCCTAACTTTAAGGCCCTTGATGGTAAAAATGGCCAGGTCTTTTGGGAGTTCAACTTTCATCATGAAACGGATTCAATCCTAAAGTATGCAAGATTCAATTTTTATAATAGCGTACTTATCCCCGATCAAAACAATAATCAATTTCCAGAATTACTGACAGTAAATGGAGGTAATGTCAAAGCATTGCCATACTCCCCTGAGGGCCGGCATCCCGGAGTTTTGATGGTTTTTGACAGCAAGGATGGAGAGGTACTCGCAGCTGCAACCATGCCGGATGGCAAAGAATCCTATATGTCGCCGCTATGTTTTAAACAACCCGATAATAACCACTACCAGGTACTCTTTGGAACTGGAGGTGAAACAATTTCCGGAGGTTTGTATAGTGTAAAACTTACCGATGTTATGAGTAGCGATCTATCGAATGCCACTTTGATTACAAGTGAAAGTGGCCATGGGTTTATTGCTCCTCCGGTTCTGGCAGATATTACCTTGGATGGCGCTTTGGACATTGTATCAATTTCCCATGGTAGTACGGTATCGGCGGTGGACGGAGTGACAGGTAAACAGATTTGGAAGACCAAAATTCCTGATACCGAGTCGAGTAACAGTTTTGCCGTTGGCTATTTTAATGAAGACCAGGTGCCCGATTTTTTCTGTACAGGTAGCGTAGGTACCTGGCCAAAGAGCACCTCTGCTGTTCAGGTTATGCTTGATGGCAAAACCGGGGAAGTTGCTTATTCAAATTCATTTGGTTGCGTAAATTTTACATCGCCTGTAGGGTATGATCTAAATAACGATGGTTTGGAAGAAGTTATATTGAGTTACAGTCAATTCGACTGTGAGCGCGATTCTCTTGAAACGGATCCACTTGATATTGAAACCTTTCTGGTAGCCATAGATTTTAAAGATGGTTCCGTTCACCAAATTGATCGTAGTGTCAACTTTAAAAATATTTTTTCAACTCCCTGGGTCGGGGATCTTGACGCTGATGGATACCTTGATTTGGTATATTCTCAATGCTATAGCGCTAACGATGATATCCTCTCTTTTCTTGGAATGAGAGTTAAAAGAGTAAGCCTTGGATTCAAGACTCACAGCCAACCAAAATGGGGAAGTTACATGGGCACCGACGGAGACGGGATTTTCAAGAAGTGAAACCAATTATTGGTACAATTAAAGAGGCTATCCCTTTTGGGGACAGCCTCTTCTTTTTTTAAGGTTTAGTATTCAATGCTAATTAGTTACCACCGGCCCACCATACTTTTGTAGTGTATGTATCGGGCTGGGTAGAACCATTCTGGAAATTAGGATTAGCAGCGACTTCACCCTGAGGATACCTGACCCTTGCAGGGAAGGTCCCGCCGGTTTCGTTTCCAGGGAAATTGGTGGGGATCAAAACCGGAAATTCAGTCCTCCTATAATTGTTGTAACCTTCCATCCAATTCAAGAAATAGCTTACCCAAAGTTGCTCACCGATCATCTCTTCGGGATCTCTTGATCCGTACGGATAGGTTGCCAGATAATTGTCTACCTGCGCATCGGTAACCACCAATGAAGGATCGTACATGGTATACATCTGCATGGCCGCCCTTACTCCATCTTCATAATGCGTTTGAGCATCGGTGGCGCCACCAATACCACGCACTGCAGCTTCTGCCAGGTGAAACTCAACTTCCGCTACATTCAGTAACATGAAAGGCTCATCATCCTGAAAAAACAAAGGATTAGCCCTGGAGTAAGTTTCTTCCTCAACTACTGGAAAACCTTCAAATTCTTCCAAACCTGCGGCATCATACCCATTGGGCATACCTTTCTGATTCAATGGATCAAGTCCACCTGGGTAAGGTATCCACTCATCCGGAGTAGGCCAGGCAGCAATTCCACCACTGATAATCATTAATCTGGGATCATCATCCGCAGTACTATTTGGATCTGCACCTTTGAGGAAGTCAATCAGGGTCTTACTCAAAGTGGTGGTTTCACCACCATCACCAGGGGCCACCGTTCTGGAAAGTCCGTTTTGATTTTGCCATTCACTAGGACCCAGATCATGAGGTATCCGCGCGTTGTCATCATTACTCTGCATGACACCACCGGCTATGGCTTTGGACACATAGGTATCTGCCATTGCCTGATCCACATTGGAAACTCTCATTGCCAAACGGAGCATCAAAGAATAACCAAACTTCTTCCATTTGGAAATGTCACCATTATATATTATGTCAGCCCCACTGAAACCTTCATCGAGCCCATTAGCATCCAATGCAGCGGTTGCTTCATCCAATTCTCTCAACAGATCGGGGTAAATTGCGCTCTGAGGATCGTAATTCGGGAATAAAATAGGCTCCGCAGCAGTTGCCTGGCCTGCTTCAAAGTAGGGTACATTACCATACTGGTCGGTTAATCTTTGAAACAAAAGCGCCTTGATTATTCTGGTAGCCTGTCTCAAATTATTCTTGTTACCCGCATCATACCCTTCAGGACCCGTTTGTTTCAAAATCTCTGAGACATTACGTAAAGTAGTATAGGAGAAGTTGAATAACGCATCTGCATTTTCAAACTCATGAAAATATTTGTCTCCCGCAACCGCTGTACCCTGAGAAGCTGTGTGCTGTATGGCCATAGCATCAAAGAGGAGGTAAGTCCTCCAGCTCAAGAAACGGTTGGATTCTCCATCAGATAGTTCCAATTCTGCACGTGTAAACAAGAAATTTAGGTCAATCTCATTTACCGCCTGGGGGTTGATGTCCAGATCCTGAAACTCCTGTTCATTACACCCTACCATTATGAAAGCAGCAATGATGGCCGTATACAGTGTTTTATTTATATAATCCATTGTTTTCATCATTTTCGGAATTAAAACTTAACATTCAGGTTGAAACCGTAACTACGTGTTGCCGGCATACCAAAATAATCCAGTCCCTGTGCATTACTACTGGTATAAGAGGCTTCCGGATCAATGTTTGGCACACTTCGAGCTAATATTGCCAGGTTACGGCCAACAAATGATATCGATACTCCCTGCAACGGGGTTCTGCTGATTAAGCTATTGGGTAATTCATAACTCAATACCACTTGCCGAAGCTTAACGAAAGAGGCGTCATATATCCAGTGCTCCTGATCGTTTTCGCCGGTTCTACTCCAGAATCTTGAAACCTCACCACCAGTTAGCTGTCTGTTAACCGGCTCAAATACTCCAGGAGCGGTTTCAACTACGCCGTTTATCATCAGAGGTGCTTCTCCAGCACGTCCTGCCAACGTCTCGGTAGTATGTCCGGATTGGGCTAATCTCAAATTAGTCCCTGAATAAATATCTCCTCCTGATTTGAAATCTATTAAAGCTCCCAGTCTGAAATTCTTCCAGCTAAATTCGTTGTTAAGACCTCCTGTAAAATCAGGTACTCCGGAACCAATTATCTGGTATTCACCGGTAGTAACCGGGGATCCATCAGCATCAAAAACCAGCTGTCCATCGGGAGACCTCTTTTGAGTCTGGCCTTTGATCATTCCGTAAGGTTGTCCTACTATATGGAAAACTCCGGCAAAACGGGTCCTGGTCTCTTCAACAAATAGCTCCGACTGGCCCTCTATCAAAGAAACCACTTCGTTGTCGTTTTTAGCAAAATTCAAAGAGACATCCCACCTTAAAGCGCCTTGAACGGGGGTACCAGTTAATAAGACCTCGATTCCCTTGTTTGTGAGTTTTCCTAAGTTTACCGTAGTAGTATTGAACCCGGAGGTTCTGGATACGCTTGCATTCACAATATCATCGGAAGTCTCCTGATCATAGTAAGTGAAATCAAGCCCCAACCTGCCATCAAAGAATCTTATATCAAATCCCACTTCAAATTCTGAGGAAGTAAATGGAACCAGCTGGCGGTTGGGAAGATTGGCACCAGAAGAAAACCCTGCGGTAGGACTGCCCAAGTGAGAATTCCCCAAAGAATAGGTTAATCTTGTTTGGTAGGCTCCTACGGAGTTGGCATTTCCAACCTCTCCCCAGGAGGCCCTTATCTTTCCAAAGCTGAACCATTCAGGCATCGAGGAAAAGGCATCGCTGAAAACAAAACTAGCCCCAATTGAAGGATAATCTATACTGTTACTATTGGGATCCAGTTGTGAAAACCAATCTCTGCGATAAGTACCTGTTACAAACAAATAATTGTTCCAGGATACTTCAGCTGATGAAAATATGGAGTTGATTCCACTTTGTGAGAAACCATACCCAAAGTTTCGTTGATTAGCGTTATTGATGGCTTGAAAGAACGGTACATTAAAGCCATTTCCATTGGCCTGAATCCTTTCCCAATCGGTACGCATTCTGTTACCTCCTACGAAAGCGTTTACACCAATATTGCCAAAGTCTTCATGATATCCAACCATCCACTCCAGGTTGGTTTCCCTGGCCTGAGTTTCTATTTCCTGCATGGATCCACCTCGTTGATAACCAGTACCCTGAGGGGTTAAATTGGTCCTTCGTGAGCTCCACCAGTCCATACCAGCCCTTCCCTGAATGTATAGGAAATCAGTAACATCATATCGTAAACTGGCATTAGTGATTATACGGTCTCTTATGTCAGTGTTCTCAAACTGGTAGGCTGCCCACCAGGGGTTTTGGTGCCACAAGCTGGGTGTATTTTGAAATTCTTCTCCGGGTGACTTGCCATCGAAGATCATTATGCCTTGGTCTATCTGATCCTGCTCACTGGGCACCGCCCCTAGCTTATTAGGATCCCCGCGTAACCAATCAACGTTCTGGTCATTGGGCAGATAATACATGGCAAGTATTCCGTTTCCGGGGGAATCTGAAAGATCCGGGCGATTTTTTGCCTCCTCGTTGGAGTACATCATATTGGCCGAAAGTGTTACTTTATCCCCAAATTTTGAATTAGTGGACAAAGTAGCATTGAATCTGTCGAAACCCGAATTTGGTACAATTCCGTCACTTCTCAGATCAGCTACAGAGAACCTGAAATTTTGATCCGAGTTACCGCCGGTAAACGCCAAACTATTGGTCCAGGTACTTCCGGTTTCGAACCAACGCTTGAAATTATCACCTTGATGGGAATATTCTCTAACTTTTCCATCCCAATGCAATACCGGACTGCCATCAAATCTTGGGCCCCAACCGGTGTTGTTCCACCAGCCTGTGGCATTACTCCAATCAGTGGGATCGTTCGGATCCACAGGTTTCTCGGCGACCTGAGTTGCCAGGTCCGGTCCGCTAAAACCACCGTATCCATGGGTCTGCTGTATTTCGTCCCTCAAGTCATTTACTTTATCAAAGACGTAGTTGGAGTTGAATTCAATTCCAATTCCATTTCGTCGTGAACCTTTTTTGGTAGTAATCAGGATTACACCGTTTGCCGCCCTGGAACCGTAAAGTGCTGCTGCGCTGGCACCCTTAAGTACGGTGGTGGACTCAATGTCGTCCGGGTTCAAACTGCTCATCCCATCTCCCTGATCAGCGCCACCCCAAAGTCCGGCCTGTCCGTTGTTTATATTGGTCATGGGAACACCATCAACCACATATAAAGGCTGGTTCAGGTTGGATCCAAGGGTTTTAGCACCCCGGATTACGACACGCGATGAGGCGGCAGGACCGGATGCGATCTTGGTCACGTTAACCCCCGCTACTCTACCAGCTAATGCGTTGGCTAAGCTGTTTTCACGGGCTTTAACGAAATTTTCACCGTCAATCTGGGTCACTGAAGACTGTAGTGCCCTGGTTTCTCGTTCTACACCCAGCGCTGTAACCACCACTTCCCCCAGTTGCTGGACATCAGGTTCAAGTGCTAAGTTAACAACAGAGCGGTCTCCAACTTCAAGACGTTGATCAAGATAGCCGATGAAGGAATAAGATAAAGACCCTCCTTCGGGAACCTCGATACTATAATTCCCATCCCCATCAGAGACTGTACCAGTTGAGGTACCAGTTACCAGAATATTGACACCAGGGAGTCCTTCCCCTGTCTCGTCAATCACCCTTCCAGTAACCACCTGTTGGGCCCACAATCCTGTGCTTCCCAACATCAAAATAAGTAGTAACGTTTTGTTCATGTTACATTGGTTTAATTATAGAATAGAATAGAAAATTTCTTGCTAAACGGATACTCTTAGGAAAGAGTAATAATGACGGCTGTTCATTCATACCATACAGAATGTATATCTATAATTGACAACTTTAAGGCTGCGCAATTTCAGGGCTCACCTCAAACTAATTTACTGATTTTTATTGTGTTAATCAAAAGAGTAAATTAAAATAATTAACAAAATCAAGAAAAATACGGGAGCTTATTTTGTCAAATATATAATCACAGTGAAAATATTTTGTGAAATTTGAAATACAGCAAGATCATTAAACACCCACAAAAATCGAATGCTAGCTTTTTAATACCTGCCGTTTAATTTTTTGACAATAGATTGAGCTTTGGATGTACTTTAAAAACGGACGGTTTCCCTTGGTTTTTTGCAAAAACAATACCCTTATTACCATCAGATAGCATGAGTGCGGCGCCTTTTCTGGTATCTCCCAGGATAAATAACCCGGAAGTATTGGGGCTTATCACTTCAAAATTTCCACTACCGTCTCCTTTCAGATAAAGTCCGTAGCTGGCGTCGTTTCTGGGAGTCTCTACCTCTGTCTCGAACATGTTCCCGGCTAATACCAAATCCTGGTTACCATCGCTATCAAAATCGTCGACCAACAAGGTACGTACCGAAGATATTTGAGCCAGGTTTCCTAATAATGTGGGCTCAAAACGCAACTCTCCTTTATTCTCAGCGTAGGTGGTGGCAAAGGTATTCACCTGATAATGCAAGGCCGACGATAGGTTTTCAATACCATAAACATCCGCCAACGTAGCCCTGCCGAATTCCTGATAGCTGGAAAACTTTTGTTTAACAAAGGGCATCTGGTTTGATGTGCACTCCCTACCCCTTAGCGGGAAAAGCTGCCCCTGATTGTAGTAACCCAGCACAATATCGTAAACACCATTGTTATCAAAGTCTGTGGAGTAGATTTGGAATGGTTCCTTGTCACTGGCCTGGTATTTATTGTTAAGCCCGTGGTTCCCAATTACCAGATCCTGGTCGCCATCATGATCGAAATCCGCACTAGCAAGTGAATACCACCACCCTGTTTGTTGCTCCATTCCTGTATCGATAACCTCACTAAATCCGTTTGATCTATAACGGAACAGCTTAATTCCCATCCATTCCCCGCAAATCACTAGTTCCGGCAGTTGATCCCCGTCTAAATCTGTCCACAAAGCATCGGTGACCATACCAATTTGATTTAAGTCAGGTATTAGCTCCATGGTCACATCCTGAAATCTGATCACACCATTTTCACTCTCATTTTTCAATAAATAACTTGATACCGGAAAAGGATATAAACCAGGTTTTTGCCTGCCGCCGATAAATAGGTCCCAATCTCCATCGCCGTCAAAATCTGCGGATCTTGCAACAGAGCCGCTGACAATGGGAAGTTGTCCGGAACTCAACGATCTCCTAAATGATCCATCACCATTATTCTCGTAAATCCGGCTGCGATAGAAATTCGAACCCTCCGGATATTCATTTCCACCGCTTACCACTATCAGATCCAAATCCTGATCCTGGTCCGCATCGAAGAAATGTGCGTCCACATCTTCATAATTCTTGTCCCCAATCCAGAATGTTTTATGGACCGAGGTAAATATTCCTGATTTTTGCTGTAAATATAGCGACCCTGAAAACCCTTGAGCACCGCCAACATAAACATCCTGTAAACCGTCATTATTTACATCTCCAACAGCTAAAGCCGGTCCTTGCTGAGACATTTTGTGTGGCAGTAGCCCCTCCCGTTGAAAATCATCGAACTCATTTTCCTGATGTATAAAATCAAGCCCGGTTTGCTCCGAAATATCAGTAAACATTTTTTCCTCATCCGTGCTCTGTGAGTGGGAATCCCTGGCATCAAGATAGTTAACCTGAATATGTTGGTTAGGCGCTAATTGAACCATTGTTTGTTGTTTTCCATCTGGCCAGGTTATGGTCGCGCGCTCCACCATGTTATGTGCTCCTAACCCAAAATGCAGCTTATGAGAAACAGATGACAGGTAGCCTCTGGTTGGGTAATGCTCCAACAGCTGAGAATAACCATGGTATTTAATAAGAACTCTGGCTCCAATGCCGCTTTTGTTTTTTTCAGGTCCTACCAAAGAAAATGACAAATAGTTATAGCTTTTATCGGTACTATTTTCAAGAATGCTGGCCGGGGCATCGGCATTATTTATCACCAGGTCCAGATCGCCATCGTTATCCAAATCAGCATAGGCGGCACCATGGGAAAGTGAATTCCCGGAAACGCCCCATGACCTGGATACATCGCTGTAGGTCAGGTTGCCGTTGTTCCTGAAAATATAATTTTCCTTTTTACGGGTAGGGGCCAATTGTGTCAACCTGGCGAAGTGATTGAGCGGGTCTTCGTTCTTACTTTTGATTTTTTCAATTTCTTTGTTCAACAAAATATTGAAATCATTGTTGATAAAATCTCTTTTGACCCCATTTGTAATAAAGAGATCTTTATAGCCATCGTTATCCAAATCAGCCAGTAAGGGAGCCCAGCTCCAATCGGTACTGGAAACTCCAGCCATCTGGGCGATGTCCGAGAACAACGGTAGTTGGCGCTGGTTACCATTGTTTAATTGAAGGGCATTAAACATATACTGGTGATGCAGCCCAGCCTGGACATGTCCATAAAATTGCGCAGGGTTCATGCTACTCATAGAAGTTTTTATACCAAAATTGTCAGCGGCAGCCATATCAAGGCTCATAATGTCCAGCAATGCATCATTGTTAATATCAGCAATATCGGTACCCATGGAAGCATTGGGGATGTGTCTTAAAGATTGTTTGGCAACATCCTTGTAAGTCCCGTCTTTTTGGTTGAGGTACAGGTAATCCGGTTCGGAATAGTCATTGGCTATATAAATATCAGGCCATCCGTCGTTGTTTAAGTCACTAATGGAGAGACCCAGGGTATAATTCATCATATTGGAATGGATTCCGGCCTTTCCTGAAATGTCGGAAAAGCGCATAGAGTCGTTCCTAAACAGCTTGTTCCCTCCAAATTCAGTGGGGATGCCACGCAGTTCAATAACCTTTTCAATTGCCCGTGGAGGAGACTCTCTATTGTGATTAGCCAGAAACATGTCCAGATCACCGTCAAGATCAAAATCAAAAAATGCTGCTTGATTGCTATAGGAAAGATCATCCAAACCATATTCAGCTGCTTGCTCGATGAATCTGGGCACCTTTTGATCTATGGTACCCTGGTTGATAAAAAGCTCGTTTCTTAAAAAGTCCTTGTCTGTAAACGGTCCAGATCGGCAAACGTAAATGTCCAACCAGCCGTCTTGATTAATATCCACTAAAGTCACTCCGGTAGCCCATCCCTTCTTTCCCCCGGTTCCTGAACTTTCCGTCACGTCCTTGAATTTCATGCCTCCCTGGTTAAGATAAAGGGCGTTGCTTTCAAGATTAGAAGTGAAATAGATGTCTTCCAGGCCATCGTTGTTTAGATCTCCAATAGCTACCCCACCTCCATTGTAAAAATATTCGTAAAGAAACCCGTTAAAATATTCGTTTTCGGGTAAGTTATTACGGAAATGTACTCCAGTGAATTCTGGGCTAAGTTCCCGAAACCCGGATTGAACACTTTGTTTGGTTTCCTGGCGGGATTTTATTGGGTCCGGTTGACAAGTGGTCACAACGATAACCAAAGCGCCGTATCCTATGAATAAATTTGTGAGCCTAACTAACAACTTTTCCATTCCTTACAGACCTGATGACACCTTTTGTCAGCTATACCAAACTATCCCAGCTGCTTCTATCTTGATACTCAAGCTAAAGGCGGGTGTCGAATTCATTGTCAATGAGACCGCTTTGGGGTTGAATGCATGCCCAAAGCCGTACCTCTTAAATTACTGAAAAATAGCATTGATCACACAGATGCTATCAAAAATTCGGGTAATATAAAGTGCTGATTTCCGGATCCCGCTAAAACCAGCTAATTTTATGATTCTTTAATATAGTATTATATTTTCCTATGAAGAATTTACCAGGCAGCCCCCTGGCGTGGTTGTTACCGCTGATGCTTGTGTTAGGCTGTAATTCGGATTCAGAGGATACCCCAACCCCAACCCCAGCCCCATCGTTCGACTGGACAAACCAGCCCGGACTCACCTCGAGGGACCTTAAAGATGTTAATTTTGTAAGCTCCAGTAAAGGTTGGGTGGTGGGTGATCAGATTTTATTTGCCACTTCCAACGGGGGAGCAAACTGGCCATCCCCCCCTGTAGATTCAGCCAGCGGGGTACCGAGTATTATAAATAGTGTATACTTTGTAAACAGCATGGTTGGTTGGATGGCAGGTCAGGCTGAGGATAAAAATGTTGGTGAAGTTTACATATCACCTCAAGGCGGGGCATACCCTATTCTCCAGGCTACATTCAATCAACCATTGAATGTAGTATACTTTATTGATCTTCAAACCGGGTGGACAGCGGGTGAAAGCGGAGATATTTTTAGTACTACAGATGGAGGCAGTGGCTGGAATACCTTGGCAAGTCTAGGGGTGAAATTGAACGATCTGGTGTTTACTACTTTTGAAAAAGGATGGGTGGTTGGTGATCAGGGATCCATTTTTCAAACCAACGATGGTATGAATTTTTCCCCGCAGGATTTGGGTGTTACCTATAAGCTAAACGCCGTGCATTTCGTTGATACCCTTCACGGATGGATTTGCGGAGCCAGAAATAGCATATTTAAAAGGGATCTTTCTTTGCAAAATGTCCCGGAATGGACGTTACTCAATGTTGAAAATACTCATGAAGTAACGGAATGGAAGGATATTTATTTTATCGATTCGTCCCATGGTTGGGTGATCAGCGCCGAGGGACTCATCTATAGAACTGAAAACGGAGGAGATAGCTGGACCAAAGAATTTCCCCAAACCATCGATGTCTTTAACTCGATTTATATGGCATCTGCTACTAAGGGCTGGATAGTTGGAGAGAATGGTCTTATCCTTTCTTATACACCAACTCCCTAGTGTACGATATTTGACTCATTTCATTCCCTCATTTTCTTAACTGATCTAACATATCCCACTGCTCCGGAGCGATTTCATCC
Source organism: Cyclobacteriaceae bacterium (assembly GCA_021604845.1). Taxonomy (GTDB): domain Bacteria; phylum Bacteroidota; class Bacteroidia; order Cytophagales; family Cyclobacteriaceae; genus SZUA-3. The sequence goes on along the minus strand of BQJT01000053.1, from coordinate 215 downwards.
AAATGATTAAACTCACCGGCTCCTTTTAACCACTCCCCTCCATCAATGGTTATCACCTCTCCGTTGATATAAGCAGAATAGGATGACATCAGGTAAGCAGCCAGATTTGCCAGTTCATGATGTTCTCCGACCCTTTTTAGCGGGATCTTCCGCGCTGGATCGAACTTCTGAGCCAGTTCCCCCGGAAGTAGCCTGCTCCAGGCCCCTTCGGTGGG
>BQJT01000052.1 GCA_021604845.1 Cyclobacteriaceae bacterium | reverse complement strand
TGGGAATTTTACTGACCTTCATATTTACTGCATTGGCATTTTTAATCGCCTCCCAGTTTGAAAATAAGATTAAGGGAATCGGGATCGCTATTGTTACCTGGTTAACTCTGTCAGTTATCTATGATGGCCTTTTCTTATTGGTAATGGTGCTTTTTGAAGACTATCCCCTGGAAAAGGTATCGTTAGCAGCCACGCTGTTCAATCCTATTGACCTGTCACGCATTCTTATCATGCTGAAGCTGGACATTTCATCGTTGATGGGGTATACCGGAGCTTTGTTTCAAAAGTTTTTCGGTAGTGCCTGGGGAATTTCTATAGTACTAGGCTCTTTGATATTATGGGTGTTGGTACCAGTTGCCTGGTTTGATCGGGCAATTCGATCCAAAGATTTTTAAATGGAACCAGGATTAAAATTAGACCAATCAATAAACAACCCTTGTACCGGAGTTGAATATACAAAATTGAAAAACCAGATATTTCATTGTAGATTAACTTGATGAATTCGATGAAGTCAACAAAGTTTTAAAATGAAGTTGATCGAAACTGATGAAGATGTAAAGTGTTTTCATTGCGGAGACCAATGCCATTTAAATTATGTGCAATTCGATAAAAAACACTTTTGTTGTCTCGGTTGTCAATCTGTTTATCAGATTCTGCTGGGTAGCGACCTGGTCGATTACTACTCGTTAGAATCCACACCAGGGTTACCACAGTCTTCGGATAAATTAAAGTTTAACTATCTGGAGAATCCTGAAATATCAAGTCAGGTGCTTGACTTTGCCTCTGAAAGTCTGGAAAAGGTTAGGTTTTTTATTCCCTCAATACATTGCAGTTCCTGCATTTGGCTGCTTGAAAACTTGCACCGCATAAATCAAGGGGTGTTATTATCGAGGGCCAACATTGGTGAGAAGGTAGTAGCTGTGGACTATGATCCGCGCATATTAACATTATCTGACTTGGTTCAGTTGCTGGTTTCGATTGGCTATGAACCTGTTATCAGCCTGGATCAACAAGAAGCAAAAACAGATCATGCTGCCGATCGTGCGCTTATACTAAAAATCGCGGTCGCCGGATTTTGCTTTGGGAATATAATGCTTTTGAGTTTTCCCGATTATTTAGGATTGGATCTGCGGATTGATGGACAACTTGCTTCATGGTTTAAATGGATTACTGTTGCTCTGTCGATTCCGGTACTGGCATATTGTTCCAGTGATTATTTCAAATCAGCAGTTAACGGGCTTAGACAAAGATACTTAAATATAGATGTTCCTATTGCTCTGGGAATCTTAGCCCTGGCGGGCCGAAGCTACTACGAAATAGTTTTCGACATTGGAACCGGGTACCTAGATAGTCTAGCAGGGTTACTGTTTCTGTTGTTAATCGGCCGATGGTTTCAGCACAGAACTTATAACCGCCTGTCATTTAGCCGGGATTTTAAATCGTATTTTCCTCTGGCTGTTTCCAAACTGGATGAAGGAAGAGAACAATCTGTTTTAGTAGGGCAGTTACAGGCCGGTGATGTGATAATGATCAGGAATTCTGAGCTGATCCCAGCCGATTGCGTACTGCTGGATGAAATTGCCGGGGTAGATTACAGTTTTGTAAATGGGGAATCTAGAGAAATCGCCAGACGTAGGGGGTCTATTGTTTTTGCCGGCGGCCGACATATTGGTTTAAGTGCGCGGTATCAGGTACAGAAGCCTGTATCACAAAGTTACCTTACGCAGCTATGGAACCACCATTCATTTCGTGAGCAAAAGCATGATCCGCGTGAGCTGATGATCAATTCCATCAGTAAGTACTTTACTGTGGTGGTGCTTTTATTGGCATTTTCTGCGGCATTCTATTGGCTGTTTATCGATCCCTCAAGGAGTGTATTCGTTTTTACCTCTGTGTTAATAGTAGCTTGTCCCTGTGCCCTTGCCATGACCACACCATTTACCCTGGGAACTATGGTAAATGTATTCGGAAGGAATAAGTTATACCTGAAAAATGCTCAGGTAATTGATAAAATGGCAAACATTAGTACTTTGGTTTTCGACAAAACGGGAACCCTCACTGAGCTCAAGGGTAAAATGGTTCTAAGTGGTTCTCTGACTGCTGATATGGCAAATATGCTGGCTGCATTGGCGGTACATTCGAATCACCCGGTGAGCCGAAATGTACTGCTCCTGTTAAAGGATCAATTTAATCTTGATCCGTACACCTGTGTGGTTTCCGATTTTAAAGAAATTCCTGGGATGGGAATAAGTGGAAAGGTAAACGGAAGTATAATCAAGCTTGGAAATGCAACGTTTGTCGGTACCAATGGATCGGATGATGCTGGGACCTTACTTAGTGTAGACGGGAAAATCAACGGAAACTTTAAATACAGCATGGATTTTCGCGAGGGACTTGGAGCACTGTTCAGGAATCTTACTAAAGGGTTTCGGTTGGCGCTGCTTTCAGGTGATAGTGATTATCAAAGAACGGAACTTGAAAATAAGTTTCCATTGCTCGAACAATTAAGCTTCAGACAAAGCCCTTTCGATAAACTCGAGTTCGTTTCTAATCTGCAAAAACAAGGCGAAAAGGTTATGATGCTTGGCGATGGTTTGAACGACGCCGGTGCATTACAGCAAAGCGACGTTGGTATCGCAGTAACGGACCAAACACAGCACTTTACACCCGCATCCGATGGGATTTTACATGCGTCAGTACTGGGGCAGCTGCCAGCCTTTATGAAATTGGCAAGATGCTCAAGAGTAATCATTGTCAGCGGCTTCGTTTGCTCTTTTCTTTATAATCTGGTTGGTTTAGCATTTGCAGTATCAGGCAACCTCAGTCCGTTGATTGCAGCCGTACTAATGCCCACCAGTAGTATATCGATAGTAATCTTTACTACCATGGCGGTAAAACTAGCTGCTGTAAACCTCAAACTCAATTGATATGCTGCTCATAATAGGCCTTATATTAATTAGTTTGGGATTGGGTGTCGGGTTTTTAGTGGCTTTTGTGTGGGCAGCCAGGACCGGTCAGTTTGATGACACAGACACACCGGCCAGAAGAATGCTATTCGACCAAACAACTTCAGGAAAGAAGAATAAAAAACCCAATGGCTTTTGAGAATGAATAAAAATTATAGTCATTCATTAGGCTATCATGGCGGATAAATAATAACATTTTAGAATACCAAATATTTAAAGATTATGGCTCTTGAACAGTTCCAATACGACAACAAAATCGTAAAATACTTCTCTTTGGCAACAGTGGTGTTTGGGTTGGTAGGAATGCTGGTGGGATTAACCGCCGCCATTCAGTTGTTCTATCCAATCTTTAATTTCGATTTGCCCTACACCACCTTTGGAAGGATCAGACCATTGCACACCAATGCAATAATCTTTGCATTCGTCGGCAATGCAATGTTCGCGGGAATTTACTATTCCATGCAGCGATTGCTCAAGACCCGGATGTTCAGTGATTTATTGAGCTACATCCACTTCTGGGGTTGGCAGCTGATCATTGTTGCCGCGGCAATAACACTACCATTGGGCTTTACCACCAGTAAGGAATATGCAGAGCTCGAATGGCCGATAGATATTGCCATTACCCTAATATGGGTAGTTTTTGGTATCAATATGATCGGAACCATTCTGAAGAGAAGAGAACGCCATATGTACGTTGCTATATGGTTCTACATTGCCACTTTTGTAACTGTCGCTGTGCTTCATGTGGTAAATTCATTTGCAATTCCGGTGAGTTTTATGAAGAGCTATTCCATGTTTGCAGGGGTTCAGGACGCACTGGTTCAATGGTGGTATGGCCACAATGCAGTGGCATTTTTCCTTACTACTCCTTTTCTGGGCCTTATGTATTACTATTTACCAAAAGCTGCAAACCGGCCGGTTTATTCTTACAAACTTTCGATAATTCACTTTTGGTCCCTGATATTTATTTACATATGGGCTGGTCCCCACCATTTATTGTACACTTCCCTGCCCGACTGGGCTCAGTCGCTTGGGATGGTTTTTTCGGTAATGTTGATTGCACCCTCCTGGGGAGGGATGCTTAATGGGTTGTTCACACTACGAGGGGCCTGGGATAGAGTACGTGAAGACCCTGTTTTGAAATTTATGGTAGTGGCGGTCACTGCTTACGGCATGGTTACCCTGGAAGGCCCCTTATTATCCATAAAATCAATTAATGCAGTAGCACATTTCACAGATTGGATTATTGCACACGTTCACGTAGGAGGATTGGGGTGGAATGGATTTTTGACATTCGGCATGCTATACTGGATGATTCCCCGTATGTGGAGCACCAAACTGTATTCAGTAAAACTGGCCAATTTCCACTTTTGGATTGGGATTCTGGGAATTATATTTTATGCCTTGCCCTTGTATGTGGCCGGGTTGACCCAAAGTTTGATGTGGCAGGAATTCAATGAAAATGGTCAATTGCAATATGCCAATTTCCTGGAGACCGTAATACAAATTGTTCCTATGTACATGCTCAGAGCCTTGGGTGGTGCACTATACCTGACCGGTGCTATTGTGATGACTTACAATCTGTCAAAGACTATGAAGCAAGGCAGCTTTATAGCCAATGAAGATGCAGAAGCATATGCCCTGGAGAAAAAGCAGGTTTCCGGAAAATGGCACTACGTGTTGGAAAGCAAGCCAATTTTATTTACCATACTAACCACTGTGGCAATATTGATTGGTGGTGTATTCGAGATGGTACCAGCGTTCCTGATCAAGTCCAACGTACCTACCATTAGCAGTGTGAAACCTTATACACCACTGGAGTTGGAAGGGCGTGATATATACATTCGAGAAGGCTGCGTTAGTTGCCATACTCAAATGGTCAGACCTTTCAGGAATGAGACGCTTAGGTATCAGGGCGAATATTCCAAAGCTGGTGAGTTTGTTTACGACCATCCGTTTCTTTGGGGTTCTAAACGTACTGGCCCGGATTTACATCGTGTTGGTAGTAAATATCTTGACTCCTGGCATTATCAACATATGCTGGATCCAACCAGCATGAGCCCGGGTTCGCTGATGCCTTCCTATCCATGGTTATTCGAACAGGCAGTAGATGCAGCAAGTGTGAGAAGCAAGATAGTAGCCATGCAGAAACTGGGAGTTCCTTACCAGCAGGGATATGAAACTATTGCGGCTCAGGATTTGCTGGCTCAGGCACAGCAAATCAGCGAACGCCTTAACCAGGAATTGAATATTGATGTGGTTCCTGAAATGGAAATTGTAGCACTGATTGCTTATTTACAGCGCCTTGGCGTGGATATCAAGGGGAATCCAACCGCCTCATTAAATGAACTAACCCGGAAAGGAGAATAAATTATGTTTAAGCATTATTTCGAACTTATAGACAACGTATCAATTTGGCCACTGATATCATTGGCAATCTTTTTCGGGTTTTTCCTGCTATTAATCTGGTGGCTGTTTAAGGTTGACAAAAAATACATTCAAAAAATGAAAAACCTCCCGCTCGACGAGGAAAAGTCCAGTGGATCCGGACAATCTGCAGCTAAGTCCCTGTTGTGTTTCGCGGTATTTATGACTCCTTTAGGGTTGACCGCTCAAGACCTCAGCTCAGGCATAACTCATGAGACTCTGGTTACCTGGTTGGCACTGCTTGTGGTGATTATAGCCATCCTGGTGTTGTTGGTGGTGATCTATACCCTGAGTGTTCTAAAGGTTGTATTGAATAGGCAAACAGGAGAAACTCAACCACAAGTGAAAAAACAGTGGAATTGGTTCTGGAAGTTGAATAAAAGTGTACCCCAGGAAAAGGAAGCTTCAATATTACTGGATCATGATTATGACGGAATCCGTGAACTGGATAACCACCTGCCACCCTGGTGGACGGCGTTTTTTTATATTACCATAGTTTACGGGATAATTTATATGTTCGTTTACCATGTGTTTGAAGCAGCGCCGCTACCGGAAGAACTATATGAAATCGCAGTTGCTGAGGCCAGAACGGATGCCGCTGCCCGGTTGGCAGAAGCTTCGGTCTCAGGCGGAGGGATCGATGAATCAACCGTAACCTTTAGCGATGAACCAGCGGTAATCGAAAACGGAAAAAAAGTATATGATATGCAATGTGCTTCATGTCATCGGGACGACGGAGGAGGTAATATCGGGCCGAACCTGACGGATGACTATTGGTTGCATGGTGGAAGTATTAACGACATTTATAAGACCATAAGGTATGGCGTGCCGCAAAAAGGTATGATTTCCTGGGAACCTCTGCTCAGCCCTGAACAAATGCGTGATGTATCCTCTTACATAATAACATTGGTAGGGACCAACCCACCCAATGCCAAGGATGCACAAGGAGAGTTATTCCAGCCGGATGCGGTACCGGTAAACAGTGAGGAAGAGGCCAATTCTGCTGAGGTCTAATCAGTTACCACAATCAATTTATGGAGGAACTTTATCAGTATGACCAGGAGTACCGGGATTCGATGTCAACCGTGGATGCGGAGGGTAACAGGATATGGATCTATCCTAAAAAACCCACCGGGAAAGTCCATAATTTACGGATCCTGGTAACCATAATTTTACTGAGCTTGCTCTTCAGTGGTCCTTTTATTAAAGTCGCAGGGCAACCGCTGTTCCTATTTAACATTTTCGAACGGAAGTTTATCATATTCGGTCAAGTGTTCTGGCCACAGGACTCTATCCTGTTCGGAGTGGCTATGATCACTTTTTTTGTATTTATAATATTATTTACCACGGCATTTGGTCGTATATGGTGTGGATGGGCTTGTCCCCAGACTTTGTTTATGGAGATGGTGTTCCGAAAAATCGAATACCTGATAGAAGGTGATGCTAACCAGCAACGAAAGCTGAATGCCGCCCCATGGACTTCAGGAAAAATTGTTAAAAAAGCGCTTAAGCAGTTCATATTCATTGTGATATCTTTAGTTATCTCTCATCTACTAATGGCCTATCTTATTGGGGTCGAATCGGTGCAGGCACTGATTGCAGCCGGCCCCTCCCAGGAGATCACGGGATTCGTTGGACTATTAGTATTTACAGCGATTTTTTACGGCGTTTTTGCATATTTCCGGGAACAGGCATGTATCGTGGTTTGCCCGTACGGCAGACTACAGGGAGTCCTGCTGAACAAAGACTCTTTGGTTGTCGCATATGATTGGTTACGGGGAGAACCGAGGGGTAAGATGCAAAAGGGGCAAGTAGCAGAAGATAAAGGTGATTGTATAGATTGTAAACTTTGTGTACATGCCTGTCCCACAGGGATTGATATTCGAAACGGTACCCAAATGGAATGCGTTAATTGTACTGCCTGCATTGATGCCTGTAATCATGTAATGGATAAAGTAAATCGACCAAGAGGATTGATTCGACTGGATTCCTTCAATGGCATTCAGCAGGGAAGAAAACTTAAGTTCAGTGGCAGACTGGTTGGTTACACTGCGGTACTTATCGCCCTGATTGGATTATTGTCTTTTATGCTAATCAGCCGGGCCGATGTTGAAACCACGGTACTGAGAGTACCGGGCCAACTATTCCAAACCACAGAAACAGGAAATATTAGTAATCTCTACAACATTCAGATAATCAATAAAACCTTTGATGATATTAATCTGCATATTGAAGTAATCGATCCTGCAGGTGCCACTCTTTCAAGAGTGGGGCAAGCGGCATTATCCGTGCCGGCAAACGAAATGGTCGATGGTGTCTATTTTGTTGAGGTACCCGCAGACCAGGTGTTAGCAACAAAAACAAAGCTGGTGCTTGGTATCTACAGCGATTCGGAATTGCTGGAAAAAGTAAAAACCAATTTTCTCGGTCCGGCAAACAGGAGCCAATGAATTGGGGATATAAAATATTCTTTTCATTTCTGCTTTTCGGATTTTTCCTATCCGTTCTGGTTTACTATGCCTTTCAGTCTAAAGTGCAGTTGGTGTCGCCGGATTATTATCAGCAGGAATTACAGTATCAGCAGCAGATTGATAAATTGACCAATGAAAAATCATTGAGAAACACTGCCAAAATTTCCTATGATTCACCAACCGGTCAGTTGCGGGTAATATTTCCACCATCCCAAACCATAATTGAAGCGCAGTTGGCTATGTATCGTCCTTCGGACGCGTCAATGGACCGGTCATGGAGTTTTGCACCGGATAATACGGGTACAACCAGCTTTTCGTTGGATCGCTTTGCTACCGGTTTGTGGCAGGTGCATTTGGAATGGAAGGACCCTGACAAGACGTATTTTAAGCAGCAGACAATCTTTTTGCCATGATATGGAGTGCGGTAATACTGGGGCTTTTTGGTAGTATTCACTGCCTGGCCATGTGCGGACCGCTGGTGTTGACCTTGAATGCCGGTAACCATCAGACCCTGTTGGACAAGTTCCTTTACAATGGTGGAAGGATCTTTACTTATTGTCTGTTGGGTTTAGCGGCCGGCATATTCGGCAGTGGTGTGGAATGGGCGGCCGGGCAACAGTTTTTGTCCGTTTTCACTGGTATTTTGTTATTGGCCGGTTTATTGATTAGCTGGCTGGCGCCTGGCAACAGTTATAAGCCAGCCGGTCGGTTGGTGGCCAGGATGAAAATTAAGTTGACGGAAGCATTGAAAGGCCATCCCAGGAATAAGTGGTGGTTTGGAATGTACAATGGACTACTTCCGTGTGGCCTTACCTACCTGGCCCTGGCGGCGGCGATTGCTCTGGGAAGCGTACCCAAAGCCATACTTTACATGGCTTTGTTTGGTTTGGGAACCAGCCCAATGATGTGGTTTATTGTCAGTGGTATCCAGCGGTTAAAACCCCAATGGGTTAGCGGCAATCGGCTGGTAACTGGCTTTACCTGGATATTAGCAGTTCTATTGATTGTTCGGGGAATGGGTCTGGGAGTACCTTACTTAAGTCCGGATTTAAAAAGTCCGCATTCGCATGAATCCCATATGCCAGTCATTAATTAAGATATGGGCGATCTAAACGTTATACCTGTATTAAAGTCTACGGACTTACGACAATATACACAGCAACTTTTCCATGATGTTGAAGCACTTGAGGCTATGACATCCCGTGGAATGATCGAGGAAGGCGTTCATCGTATGGGAGCTGAGCAGGAGCTGTGTTTGATTGATAAACATGGCGGACCCGTGCCGGTGGCCGAAAAGATGCTCTCCGAGATTGATGATCCACATTTTACCACGGAACTTGCACGATTTAACCTGGAAATTAACCTCGATCCACTTGAACTGTACGGAGATTGTTTTGCTAAACTTGAAAAGGACCTGGGCCAACTTCTTCGACGTTGTCAACAAGCTGGTGAATTACATTACTGTACGCCACTTTTAACGGGTATTTTACCCACTCTGCGTTCCAAAGATCTTGATTTAAAATCTATGACTAATCGTCAAAGATATGGGGCATTAAATCAGGCCATACTTGCTATGAGAAAGTCGGCACAGCAATTTCATATTCAGGGTACCGATGAATTATATACCAGCTCGGATTCGGTGATGTTTGAAAGTTGTAATACCAGCTTTCAAATACATTATCAGGCAGGAGCCATTGATTTCGCATCTTATTACAACTGGGCTCAAACCATTGCTGGTCCGGTGCTGGCTGCGTGTACCAATGCACCATTATTTCTGGGAAAGAGGTTGTGGAGCGAAACCCGAATAGCCTTGTTTCAGCAGGCTACAGATACCAGGGGTTATCATGATGAACTAAGGCATACAAAGCCACGCGTGTTTTTTGGTGATCAATGGATGAATGGTGATGTTACTGATTTTATCAAGAAGGACCTGTCCACTTATCGTCCTTTGGTTTATGTTGAGGGAATTCCAAATTCCATGGAGCAGTTGTCGAATGGAATAGTTCCCGAGTTAAAGGCATTCTCTCTTTTTAATGGAACCATCTATCGATGGAATCGCCCCTGCTATGGTATTACCCATGGAATACCTCATCTAAGGATTGAAAACAGATATTTACCATCCGGACCTACCGTGGTGGATGAAGTTGCAAATACTGTTTTTTGGGTGGGGTTAATGAGTGGCCTACCTGAAAGCTACTTACAAATGAAAAAGGAAATGGACTTCCATGATGTGAAATCCAATTTTATTAAAGCTGCCCGACACGGTTTAGAAACCAGTTTTGCATGGATGGGAGGAAAGTATGACGCTAAGGATCTGATCCTGGAAGAATTAATGCCAATTGCGCGGCAAGGGTTGTCGGGATTGAAAATTGATCAGCCGGATGTGCAAAAGTATCTAGAGATTATTGAAAACCGCGTTGATCAACTAAAGACCGGATCAATATGGATTACCAATTCGTATAACGCATTAATTAAGAAATACCCGGTAAACACAGCATTGTCAGCCATAACCTTAGGCATACTGAATCGTCAACAACAACACTTACCAGTACACCAATGGACTGAGTTAACAGAGGAAGTAAATGACGGCCCTTATAACTATAGCCGGGTTGAGCAAATTATGTCGAAGGAGCTATATACGGTCTTTGAGGAGGATCATATCGATCTGGTGCCTAATATAATGAAGTGGAATCAGGTTCGACACATGTTGGTTGAAAACAGAGCAGGAGAATTGGTAGGATTGGTGACCTTGGGTAGGTTAGGAAAATACTATTCGGAAGTGAAGGATGCTGAGCCAGTGATGGTAAAACAGGTAATGATAAATCGAGTGATAACCGTACACCCAGAAACCTCCACACTTGATGCCATAAATTTAATGCAGGAGAAGCGTATAGGCTGCCTTCCAGTGCTTAATCACCACCACAAACTGGTAGGGGTGCTCACTGAAAAAGACTTGTTACCGGTAGCTGCTTCCTATCTCAGGATTGAGAAAGATCAATAGATACTTTGATTTCAGTCAGCTTTAAAATACCTGCTAATGCCTAGCTTCGGGTAACCATTTATTTTTATTATTAGCTTTTTCTTAGAGAAATGAAAACGATACTAGTACCAACGGATTTCTCAGCGCATGCCAAATTTGCTCTCAACCTGGCAAAACAGATTGCCTTTAAAACTAAAGCCTCTATACAATTACTTCATATCGTGGAACAGCCCAGCCACTATTTAACTGCAGTAAGCGGTGGTGTGCACGATCAGATAGACAACATGTACGTGCTCAAACTTATCGAGAAGGTAAAAGCTCAGTTACAGGTGATAGCCAACGAACAAACCCAACAAGGAGTTAATACCGGTTTTAAAATAAAAATTGGTAACCCATTTAAGCATATATCAGCTCTGATTAAAAGTGAAGACTACGATTTGATTGTTATGGGGACTAAGGGAATCTCAGGACTACAAGAGGTAATGGTTGGCAGTAATACAGAAAAAGTTATTCGACATGCCGATTGTCCGGTAATTACTTTAAAACGGGAGGTGGATATTGAATCAATCAAAAATATTGTATTTGCGGTTGATTATTTCAGTCAGGATCAGCATTTGGCAAATAATTTAAAATTCATTCAAGCTCTTTTTGGGGCAAAAGTCCACCTGGTTACTATAAATACACCCGGGAATTTCCTGATTGAAAGACATCTGCTTAACTCATTGCAGGAATTTGTCGAACAGCATCAAATATCAAACTGCACCATTAATATATACAGCGATATTGCCGAGGAAGAGGGAATCGTTCATTTTGCTGAAGACCAAATGGCAGATGCTATTGTTATGGGGACGCACCGTCGAACAGGAATAAGCCACTTGCTTGCCGGTAGCTTAAGCGAAGATATGGTTAATCATTCAACGCTTCCGGTTATTACTTTCCCCCTGAAGAATAAAAAGAATTCGAAAAAAGATTTAGAGCCCAAAAAAGAACCAGATGGTATATCGTCTAACTAGCAAAATCGTCTAACCCTAGTGCTGCTAGCTGGCAGACGATTCGGCCGCTACAGCATCAATTGCTTTTTGGATTTTTTCAATTGTTTCAACGGTTAACGTTATCCTTCCTGCCTCGATAGTTTCTTCAAGTTGCCGGGCACTTCTTGCTCCTACAATCGCAGAAGTTACAGCGGGCCAACGGAGTGTCCACGCGATGGATAACTGAGCGAGCGTAATATCCAGATCTTTGGCGATTGGTTTCAACTGCTCCACCAGACTGAGATTTCTGGTTAGTTTTGGCTCATTAAAATTTGGGTCATTTCTGCGGTGATCATTCTCAGCCAGACCGGCTAATCTTTCCCGGGTCATCTTTCCAGTTAGTAATCCTTTGTACATGGGACTGTAACAAACCACACCAATATTATTGTTCTCACAGTAGGGAAGGAGTTCTTCCTCGAATTTTCTGGTTATCATACTGTAAGGGGGTTGCAGTGAAACAGGTTTTTGAATGCCGCTGATTCTTTCGAGCTGTGCTACGCTGTAGTTCGACACACCTATGTAACGGACCTTTCCCTCCTCAGCCAGCCGCGTCATGGTTTCCCACCCTTCTTCAATTTGTTCATCAGGTTCGGGCCAATGCACCTGGTACAGGTCTATGGTATCTATTTGTAACCGCTTCAGGCTATTTTCAACTTCCTGCCGGATACTCTCCTTAGTCTGAATTTTAACAATATTCCCTTCTTTGTCCCAGTTTCTGGCACATTTGGTGGCAATTATTGGACGTTGGCTTATTCCTTTCAGTGCTTTCCCCAACACCTCTTCTGCATGACCCAGGCCATAAACTGCGGCGGTGTCGATCCAGTTAATTCCACTATCAATTGCCTGGTGAATTGCTTCGATAGATTGCTGGTCATCCTGTGGACCCCAGCCGAATTTCCAGCCAGCACCACCCTGTGCCCAGGTGCCAAGTCCAATTACAGTTAATTCAAGATCCGAGTCACCAAGTTTTCGGGTTTTCATGTGATAATTATAATTATTAATTAGAAAATTATGATTTAGACATCGCCAGTAATTTATAACTCAAAACTCAAAACTCATAATTCAAAACTCATAACCCATAACCCATAACCCATAACCTTACTTCACCTCATCATATCCGATAATTTCAATGCCGAGTTCCGAAACCAGGTCTTTGATTTCAGGATCTGTGAGCACTTTGGTTTCAGCATCCCGATCTTCACTTACATTTTCGTATCCTGGGTGATGTATACTGCGGGATTCCGGAGAATTATAGGCAGGATGAGTTACGCTTAGATATTTACCAGGTTTGAGCTCCTTTAGCACCTTTTTAAGGCGCTCCTTTTTCTGTTCAAAGTTATATTCCTTACCAGTCCATTGTGGCAAACGCCCATATCCATGATCTTCAGGAAAGATCTCAATACCATACTCCTTTGCCAGTTTCCCGGCCAAGGTGGTGACTTCTTCGCTCATATGTGTACAACCCATGTGGCCAGTAAAATGGGTAACATGGGGTATTCGCTTTATTGCCAGTTCAATCTGAGCTCTTAATTCCTGCTCTACCTCTTCCAGTTTCCATTCATGATCCTTCAGGGCGGCCCCCGGGCGGTTTTCACTGGGCCAAATAATGGGGTAAAAATAGCCATTGTCATCAACCAGAGAAGGGGAATTTGTAAGAGGCTTCCACTTAAGAAATCTCCACTCACTGGTTAATGCCAGATGCACTCCAACATCCAAACCAGGATTCTTCTCCAGCATTTGTACTGCTTCTTCAAACCAGGGACCCGGAACGATGACCTCGACCGATCGAACCAGCCCATTTACATAGGTATCAATGCAGGCTTCATTGGCGGAATGTGAAAAACCCATATCGTCACCGCGGAAGATAATGGTGATTTGAGCGAACGCTTCACAATTCGAAACTAAAGCACCTATTAACAAGAAGATAAATGTTTTCATAAAGTTAAGTTTTGAATGTTTGAGGTTGCCTGTCGGGTTATGTCCATGGGTATAATTCATGATTTATTATTTCAAATTTATCATTAACGCCTCGCGGTAGTTGATGTATCATTCTAAAACACAATTATTAAAAGTTAGTATTGAAATACCTAATCCGCTGAAGAAATCAATTTTCGTAACATGCTCAAATTTTATAAATATATTGCAATATATAATCCTGTACTTTAAGTGTATATTAAGGACACTTTAAAGGTTTTGTTCCATACTTAAGTTGTCCCAGCTAGTTGATATTTGTGTGAGTTTAATTTTGATGCATGAATTACCTTAAATGTACCGGGAATTTCAGCACCGGGTGGTTTTTGTCAGTGCTGATTTTCTTTAGCTGCTCCGGAAAAAAAGACATTAACTGGTTGGCTTACTTGGGTGACCACCAAAGTTCCCACTTCGTGGAAGCTACAGAAATAAATAGTGAAAATGTATCCAATCTGCAAGTTGCCTGGATATTTGAAGGGGGCGAGGCGGACCCCAACAACCGGTCTCAAATTCAATGTAATCCTCTGGTTATTGATGGAGTACTCTATGGTAGTACTGCCAGTCTGAAATTTATAGCCTTGAATGCAGCAACCGGGGAGTTGCTGTGGACCTACAATCCTTTTGACGAAAAGTTCAAAAATTTTGGAATGGGAGTAAACCGCGGGTTAATTTATTGGGAGCATGAAGATGGAAAAGATAAAAGACTGTACTTTTCTGCAGGCCCTTTTTTACACTGTATCAACGCACTGGACGGTACAGTAATTAGTGGGTTTGGAGTGGATGGCAAGGTGAACCTCAAATCAGGACTGGATAAGGATGTTGAGGATCGATTTATTGTTTCCAATACCCCTGGGGTGATTTATGATGATAAGATTATTATTGGAACCAGGGTGGATGAAACCAGTGGTGCTGCCCCCGGGCATATCAGGGCGTTTAATATACATACAGGAGAAAGAGAGTGGATCTTTCATACTATACCACACCCTGGAGAATTCGGACACGAGACCTGGCCGGCAGAAGCCTGGAAGGAAATTGGCGGTGCAAATGCCTGGACTGGTATGAGTGTAGACCATGAAAGAGGATTGGTGTTTGTTCCGACCGGTTCAGCATCCTATGATTTTTACGGAGGGGACCGTCATGGAAAAAACTTATTTGCCAATTGTGTACTGGCCCTGAATGCTCAAACCGGAGAAAGAGTGTGGCATTTTCAAACTATACATCATGACATATGGGATCGTGATCTGCCGGCACCTCCCAACCTGGCAACGATTACTGTAAATGGGCAGGAAAAGGATGTAGTAATACAGATTACAAAAATGGGCTTTATATACGTTCTCGACCGGGAAACCGGTACCCCGGTTTTTCCGGTCGAAGAAGAATTAGTGCCGATCTCAGATATGCCTGGGGAGTTGGCATGGGAAACCCAGCCAGTGCCAACAATGATGCCCCCTTTTATAAGGCAGCAATACAATCGAAATACTGTTACTGATATTTCCGGAGAGTCACAGGAATATGTGCTGGATGTTTTGAAACGTACCAAATATGGTCATAGATTTTTACCTCCATCACAACAGGGAGGAATCGTTTTCCCAGGATTTGACGGGGGTGGTGAATGGGGAGGAGCAGCGTTTAACCCTGAAAGCAAAACACTTTTTGTAAATGCCAACGAAGTACCCTGGATACTTACCATGGTAGAGGTAAAGCAAGGGGCTACCACCAATGTTGGAAGGGGTAAAGCACTCTACACCCAGTTTTGCGCCGGATGTCACGGAACTGACCAGCAGGGAGGTGATTTCATGGGAAAAGTACCCTCATTAACCGGCCTGCATGACCGGATAGACCGGGATCAATTTGCCGCTACCCTTAAAAACGGAAAAGGGGCAATGCCTGCATTTGCCTGGTTGGCAGAGTATCAGGTAAGTGACCTGGCTGCATTTTTAATGGACCTGGAAGAAAAAGAGGTTGAACCTATACAAACGGATGACCCTGGCAATGATGATTCCAGGAAGTTTACCACTACCGGTTATATTCGATTTAAAGATCATGAAGGATACCCAGCTATCAAGCCGCCATGGGGTACATTG
Organism: Cyclobacteriaceae bacterium; assembly: GCA_021604845.1. Taxonomy (GTDB): domain Bacteria; phylum Bacteroidota; class Bacteroidia; order Cytophagales; family Cyclobacteriaceae; genus SZUA-3. Next base: position 7,863 of record BQJT01000052.1, on the reverse strand, counting down.
TCGGCAATTGATATTGAGCGTGCACAGATTAAATGGCAGATACCCCTGGGGGAGCATGAGGAGTTGTCCAATAGAGGATTACCTGTTACCGGTACTGAAAACTATGGCGGCCCCGCCATTACTTCCAACGGTCTGTTATTTATTGCTGCCACTCAGGATGAAAAATTCAGAGTTTACCACCAAAAAGATGGCACTTTGTTATTTCAGACGGAACTTCCGGCAGCCGGGTATGCCACTCCCAGTATATATACGATTGATGGTAAGCAGTACGTGGTAATCGCCTGTGGCGGAGGAAAGTTGGGTACTAAATCCGGCGACTCCTATATTGCTTTTTCGTTGCCGTAATAAATCTGCCAGGTTATAAAGAGGGATTAAACACCAGTGATTATTTGATGCAACCATTCAGTTACTTATCCCGTGTTCCTATTGGCTCCTGCTATAGCATTAATGGTGAGCAGAAGGTCTAATTGCGTTTCCTCCGACTGGTTTTGGGTTTTATCACTCCGCCATTCCTTTAATAAAGCTACTTGTTTCCGGTGCAGTATATCCATCAAACTGGCCCGTAATTGAGTGGAATAGAAATGGTTTTTTCTTCGCTCCTGGAAGCTTTTGCCCAGCAGATCCACCATATAGCTACGAATTAAACCGAGTTCATCGCGGAACTTTGAAAGGAAATTTTGCCTCAGTTCTTCATCAACCACCAACTCGGCATACTGGTCCATAATCGACGCATCAGTAGCCGCCAGACTGGTGTCAACATTGGTGAAAACATATCTCAGGAAGGCATCGCTCTTAAGTGACTCTTTTAAAGTTTGGTAGTAGGCCGGCTGTTCAAGTTTCATTTTTTCCAGTGCAGAACCCAGGCCAAACCAACTGGTCATATGAAAGCGTGATTGGCTCCATGAAAATACCCAGGGTATGGCTCTCAAGTCTTCAAGGGTGCTGGCGCCTGTTCTTTTAGCCGGTCTGGATCCAATTTTACTGATCTCGATGGCATCAATAGGAGTAGCCATTCTGAAAAAAGGAACGAAACCATCGGACTTGATCAAGGATTCATAGCGCGCTTTACTTTCCTTTGCCAGCCATTCAATTAAATCTGCATTCGGATGGAATTTTCTTTCCGTTTTGCGGTCCAACAAGGTTTTGGAAAGTGTGTTGGCAGCCAGTAGTTCCATATTATAAGCCGCATTCACCTTGTTGGCATATTTTTGCGCAATGGTTTCTCCTTGTTCCGTCAGGCGAATGTGCCCATTGGGTGAGCCATCGGGTAAAGCCTTTATAAAGTAATGAGTAGGCCCGGCACCTCTGCTTATGGAACCGCCTTTGCCATGGAAAAAGCGAATATCAATGCCGAATCTTTCCCCGAGTTCTACCAATCTGTATTGGGCTTTGTATAAATGCCATTGACTTGCAATGATCCCTCCGTCTTTATTGCTGTCGCTGTAACCGACCATCACCTGTTGCAAAGGACGTTTCAGTCCCTGAAGCTGTTGCTGGTATTCCAATGATCTCGTTACTATTGGCGTACGGAAATATTCTTCCATGATTGCCGGACCATTTTCCAGATCTTCAATGGTTTCCAACAGGGGGACCACATGAACCTTAGATATCAGCCCTTCATCATCCATAAAAGTGAGGCCAGCTTCTCTTGCAAGTAGATAGACGGTCATTAAGTCTGAAAATGAACGTGTCATGCTTACAATAAATGACCCAATGCAATTTAAGCCATATCTGGACCCATGCTTGGCCACGGCCCGATAGCATTCCATAACGGTTTGGGCCTGATCCTCCAATTCTGACGAGGGATGAACAAATGGACGCGCAACTTCCAACTCCTCGAGCAGGAAATTCTTTCTTTTTTGCTCGCTCCAGGTGCCAAATTGAGTATCCTTTAAGTGTGCGGCTTTTAACAATTGACTCACCGCTTTTTCGTGGAAGGCGCTGTTTTGTCGAATGTCAAGAGCAGCCAGATGAAATCCAAAAACTTCCACGATGCGAATTGCTTCTTTCACATCACCATATGCTACCGTTCTTGCACCAAAATCCAGCAATTCCTTCTGCAGCAACCTTAAATCTTCGATCAAATGTAAGGAGCGCTGATAACACCCGGGGTGCTCGGCCAATCTGGTAGCATGACCACGAACCGTATCTACCGGTAGTTTGGTGATCATTAAGTGAATAAACTGTCTGAAAGCTTCTCCCTTGTTGCGCTCCAGTGCACTGAATTCCTTATCGCCCAATTCTTCGCACATCGCGATCACTCGCTCCCGATAGGTTTTAGCGCAATCCTCCAGTTCATGGCTGAAACTTAATCGGCGCACAATTACCATCAGTTTTCTTCGAATAATTACAAACGCGTTAAGTCTAAGGGACAATAAAGTTTCCTGGGTTACTTCTGCTGTGACCAGAGGATGTCCGTCCCGATCACCTCCAACCCAGTTGCCAAAGGTTATCCTGGGGTATGCGTGTTCACTTTTTATGGTCTCTCCATGCCCCACTAATACCTCGGCTGCCTGCTCAAGGCGCCTGTCCAGGATAGGTATAACTTCAGGAAAGACATTTACCAGGTAATGTAAAACGTTACGGAACTCTGCGGTTATGTCTGGTTTTTCCAGGTAAATCTCTCCTGTTTTCCACAGACGGTATAAAGTAAGTTTTATGTTGTTACGTATATCTTGTTGTTCCTGCTTTGAGTACATGGAATTCTCCAACAGTACCAAAAGCAGGTAAAGCTCACGGTGATGCTCAAGCACAGTGGCTCGTTTCGCTTCGGTAGGGTGTGCTGTTAGTACCGGTTCAACAGATACGTGCTTCAGCTCCGACCATATGGTTTTCAGTGGAACCCCTTCATCCAAAAGATTTTTTATGTTCTGTGCCCATAACCCTTTCACACCTGCCAGGTCAGTATTCTCATTAGATCTTCGAAGCTGCACAGCGTGGTTGATCTCCACCATATTGATCAGTTGAAAAATCAGAGAGTAGAGCTGCACCAGTTTTGAAACTACTGGTTGGTCGTTTAATCTGTCGCCATTGATCCAGGGGATGGCCTCGGCCATTTCAGGTTCACCATTTTCATGAAGAACCTCTGACAGGGCTTCAAGCAGGAAGCGCAGATCACGGTAGGGCTTGCCGATTTCCCGTTCCATTAGCTCCAAAGTGATCTTGACTGTTTCCTGACCCATGCCTGTTTTATTAAACTATCTCAATTTGACTGAAATTAGGGTATATTTTCCAAAACCACTTACCTTCTTTCCCAATTTTGAAGCATATTATTAAATTATGTGATTACTCTAAATTAGAGGACAACCTGTATACAACTTCAGGTATGGCTGGATACTTATTAGCAGCGTGGTTTTATATTGGATTCAATGTCTTTTTAACCTGTCAGAATTCTTCTACAACCGGCCAGTGTTGTTAGTGCAAGGCCCAATGAGAATACCCTTTAAAAATAATTATAATTGTATATGATTTATTCAATGAGTAAGATCCCTGTCATTTTACTAGCGGTCCTTTTGAGCTTTTGTTCAACTTCTGAACAAAAATGAGACCGTTGAGGTTAGACCCAACATTATTTACATCTATACAGACCAGCAAAGCGCCAGCATGATGAGCTGTGCAGGGAATCCCTGGTTAAAGACACCCGCCATGGATTACATAGCAGCGCATGGGATCCGATTTACCAGGGCATACACCCCAAACCCGGTATGTTCACCCGCCAGGGTAAGCCTGATTACCGGGAGATTTGCCAGTAGTTTTAGTGATTCAGATGGAAATGTAGTGCGAGAAAACAGGGGTAGCATGCGGATACCTGAAATTTCTGAAGAGGTAAAAAATACCACCATAGCGGCATTTTTAAAGCAGGCCGGCTACCACTTGATTTATGGAGGCAAAGAACATTTGCCGAAGTCGATGACTCCAACTGCATTGGGATTTACGGACCTTACCGATGACGAGCGGTTCGGCCTGGCACAGGAAGCAGCCAATTACATAAAGTCCACTGATGAGAAGCCCTATTTCATGATGGTATCATTAATCAATCCCCATGATATATGCTATATGGCCATAAGAGACTTTTCAGACCCTGAAAACCCTTTGCTAAAACAAGGAAAGACGGAATTGGCCACCCTTGATTGGGCACTGGAGTACCCGGAGGGTGTTACCGAAGAAGATTTTTTTGATAAATATTGCCCAACAGCACCGGTTAATCTGGAGCCCCAGCATGGTGAACCCAATGCCATAAATCACATGCTGACCCAACGTGACTTTAAAATAGGGGCCAGAGAGGGTTATACCGAAAAGGATTGGAGAAAACATCGATGGGCATACTGCAGATTAACAGAAAGGGTAGATGGCCAGATTCAAATGATACTGGATGCTCTGAAGCAAAGCGGTAATGAAAATAACACCCTGGTATTGTTTTCCAGCGACCATGGTGATATGGATGGCGCTCACCGGTTAGAACACAAGACTACATTTTACGAAGAATCTGCCAACATCCCATTCCTTGCCATGTGGAGGGGGAGAATTCCAGAGGGTAAAGTTGATACGCTGCATCTTGTTTCCAGTGGTCTGGATCTGCTGCCAACCTTATGCGATTTTGCCGGTGTTAAAGGGATGTCGGATCCCAGAGGGATGAGTTTGAGACCACTCATGGAGGGGAAAGAGGTCAAATGGCGTACTACTTTAGGTGTGGAAAGCGAGATTGGCTGGATGGTGGTGGATCAGGATAAGCACAAATACATCAAATATGATGCTGCCGGAATCGAGGAAAGGTTACATGATCTAAATAAAGATCCATATGAAAAAACCCATTTTACGGATCATCCTGGCTATCAGGAAAAACTCACATTTTTGAGGAGTGAACTTGACGAATCATGGTTTCCTGATCGTTAGCTGCAGTTTTATAGGTTAAAGTGACAGTACTATTAAGGGAGGTGCTTGCAGTGCCATTTCAGTGATTACTCAGGATTTTCACCGGATGGAACAACGGGTGGCAAATATTGTTATGCCGCAGGATTTTGGAAAGTCCAATGGCTATGATAAATTTATCAGAGATGGCTCCTTATAATTTGATGCTGCTCTGTTATATACCTTAACCTCATCGTCCTATGTCGAAAACTGTAGCATCCAGGGAAATTATCCTGGGAACGATGCTTATTTTGTGTTTGACAGCCTGTAATCAACGGCCGTCCGATACCATTGCCGATAAACCTAATTTCATTTTCATCATGGCCGATGACCTGGGCTATGGTGATATTGGGGTCTATGGTCATGGTCCTATGAAAAATATGTCGACCACCGAATTCTTCAATAGTAGTGGCCCGCTTAGAGGGGCTAAAAGGGATTTATACGAGGGTGGAATAAGAGAACCCTTTATTGTGAAATGGCCAGGTAAAATAGCTGCTGGTAGTACATCGGACTACCTGGGAGGCTTTTGGGATATGCTGCCTACGTTATTGGATTTTGCAGGACACCCGGTTCCCCAAAGCATAGATGGTATTTCAATGCGACCAGTAATGACCGGGCAACCAGGACAAAAATATCACCCGTATTTATATTGGGAGTTTCATGAAGGTACCGGTGCCCAGGCAATCCGGCAAGGTCAGTGGAAGGGAGTTAAACTGGAGGTAAAGCAAGAACCGAATGCCCCAATGGAACTGTATAACTTGACTGCGGACATCGCTGAAACACACAATGTCGCAGATAAATATCCGGACAAGGTAATAGAGCTGGAAGCGTTAATGAACAACGCCAGAACCCCCTCTAAGGAATTTCCCCTGGCGGTTGACAATTAACAATTAACAATTAACAATTAACAATTAACAATTAACAATGGACAATGAAGAATTAACAATTAAAAATGAACAATGAGCAATGAACAACGCTAAAAACTAAAAACTAATAACTAAAAACTAAAAACTAAAAACTAAAAACTAAAAACTAAAAACTAACAATGTTACTAGTCCGAACTGGCATTTTGTTGCTAACCATATCGATTACTATCTCATGCCAGGAAAGTATACCGGAAAATCATCGGTCACAGCCTCCAAATATTATCTGGCTGGTGGCGGAAGACATTAGCCCGGCACTTGGTTGTTATGGTGACCAATTGGCCCGCACCCCAAATATCGACGGGATTGCAGAACGCGGGATTCGCTTCAATAAAGCTTTTGCCACCGCTCCAATTTGTGCCCCTGCCAGATCATGTCTTATAACCGGACTATACGCAACTTCAATGGGCACGCAGCATTTACGTTGTGAAATTCCCTTTTCCCCCCAGCTGAAAACACTTCCCCAGTACTTAAGTAAGGCTGGTTATTTTACCAGCAACCGGAACAAGACGGATTATAATTTTGACCCTGAGGAAATGTGGGATCACTGGTCAGGAAGTTATGCCCCATGGCGTCACCGTGAACGACAAGATCAGCCGTTTTTCAGTTTTATCAATGTGGGACCATCGCATGAGGGAAGTGTTAACCGGGATGAGAGCTACTTAAATTCAGTTGTAGAGATTCCTGAAGATAGACTGGTGGATCCTCTTGATGTCACCGTGCCCCCGTATTACCCTGATACCCCGGAAAGCCGGGAGGTCTGGGCAAGGTATTATAATGTTTTACAGGCCCTGGATAAAACCGTGGGCTCCGTGCTTGATTCTCTGGAGGCAGATGGGTTGACCGATGAAACCATAATATTCTTTTTTGGTGATCATGGTTTCGGAATGCCCAGATATAAACGCTGGTTATACAATACCGGCCTGCGTGTACCCTTGCTGGTCAGTATTCCTGAAAAATATCAAAACATGTTTACCCGTGATGCAGGCAGTAGTAACGATCAAATGGTAAGCTTTGTTGATTTTGCACCCACGATTTTAAACCTGGCTGGGGTGAAAATTCCTGAAACCATGGAAGGTCAGCCATTTTTAGGGCAGAATTTGCCGGCACCCAGAACGTTTGTGTTTGCAGCCAGGGACCGCGCAGACGACATGTACGAAATGTCCAGGGCGGTGCTGAACCACCGCTACATTTATATAAGACATTTCATGCCTCATTTGCCATACCTTCAATCCGGCTACATATATTCCGATGTTAAAGCGGCCTTTAAAGCGCTAAGAAGTGCCAGAGACCAAGGCGCCCTTAATGAAGAACAGCAGAAACTATGGAATCGAAAACCGGTAGAAGAACTGTACGATCTCCAGTCAGATCCGGAGGAACTAAACAATATCGCCGGCCATGCTGATTTCACCACCATTAAAATGGAGCTCCATCAACAGATGGAGCGGTGGATGTTAGATCACAAAGACTTTGGGTTGCTGCCTGAAGCTGAATATATGATACGGGGTGGCACGGTTGCTCCTTATGACTATGCCAGGAATGGCAATGAATACCAGGTGGAGAAAGTGCTGTCGGCGGCAAATCTGGTGGGAAATTCTTCTCAGAAGCAATGTGTGCAGGAATTGGAAGATGAAGACAGTGGTGTGCGTTATTGGTCGACAATGGCGTTGATGCAGTTTGATCAGCTGCAGCCCACCGCGGTTGATGCTCTTAAGCGGGCGCTTCACGATCAGTCACCCAGTGTTCAGATCAATGCTGCCGAGGCACTCTGCCGGGCTGGTGACTATCCGGAGGCGGTGAGGGTGCTTGGGAAATGGGTGAAAGATAAAAGACCCTGGTTGGCCATGCAGGCAGCCAGAAGTATTCAGCTGGTTGGAGAAGATGCCAGGCCGTTAATCCCACAAATGTATGAAGTACTGGAGGCGAACCTGGGTGAACCTGGTAAGCGGCTGAAATACAAAGATTTTAATTATGCGGCTTTTACCAGCTGGGCTCTGGAGTGGGCATTGATGGAGTTGGGTGAAGAAGTCCA
>BQJT01000051.1 GCA_021604845.1 Cyclobacteriaceae bacterium | reverse complement strand
GTGAAGAAAGACCGGACATCGATCAGATATACATGGAAGCAATCCAATCTATGGGCATTTCCGGAGGGTGGCCGCTGAATGTATTTTTAACCCCAAACCAAAAACCGTTCTACGGAGGCACCTACTTCCCACCGATTCAATGGTCCCAACTGCTCAAAAATATCGCCCAGGCCTTTAAAGAGCATCGTGATCAATTGGAAGATTCTGCGGATAAATTTAACCAGTCGCTCAATATCGGTGAAGTGCAGAAATACAATTTGCAGCAGTCCGATGTCAATAACCACACCCTATTGGAAAAGGCCGCTAAGAAGCTCGCTACCAATTTTGATCCGATTCATGGGGGAATGAACAAAGCCCCCAAATTTCCGATGCCAACAGTGTGGAATTTTCTTTTACACTACATTTCTGCCAACCGCCAGCAAGATTTACTTGATCAACTGCATCTTACCCTGGACAAAATAAGCCAGGGAGGCATTTATGATCAGATCGGGGGAGGTTTTTCCCGTTACTCTGTAGATGAAAAATGGTTCGCACCACATTTCGAGAAAATGCTTTATGATAATGCTCAGCTGATCAGTCTATATTCAATGGCGTACGCTCAATCAAATAAAGATCGCTATCAAACTGTGGTCAATGAAAGTATTGAATTTCTGAGAAGAGAATTGCGTAGCCCCGATGGTGGCTTCTATTCGGCGCTGGATGCCGATAGCGAAGGCCAGGAAGGGAAGTATTATGTTTGGCAATATGATGATTTCCTGAAGGTTGTTGGGAACGATGGCGATTTTATGGCTTCTCTTTACGGCTTAACCCCTGAGGGCAACTGGGAGGATGGCCAGAACATTTTATATCTGCCGGAGAATCTTGAATCGTTTGCAGATAAGCAGAATATGGACCTCAAATGGCTTAAGAATATCCTGAAGGAGTTCCAGCAGGACCTGTTAAAACAAAGAGAGAAAAGAGTAAGACCTGGTCTTGACGATAAAATTATATGTGGATGGAATGGTCTGGCCATCAAGGCACTGGCCGATGCTTATGCAGTTTTTGGCACCGAAAGTTTTCTTAACCTGGCTCTGGATTGTGCCAGATTTATTGAATCAAATATGATCGATGGAGAACAACTGGTTAGAATTTACAAAAAGAAAGGGAACCAGATACCAGCATTTCTGGAGGATTACGCGGCGGTAATTTCCGGGTATATATCTTTATATCAGGTTACCTTCGATGAAAAATGGCTATACCGGGCGCAAAACCTGACGTCATATACCATAGAGAATTTCTACCATGCCGAAGATCAGCTGTTTTATTATGTGGATGGCAGCTACGTCCAGCTAATAGCACGTAAGAAGGAAATATTTGACAATGTGATCCCATCGTCTAACTCAATAATGGCAAACAACCTTTGGCTACTTGGAACTTTACTGAGCCGTGATTCCTATCTTGAACTATGTGGCAATATGTTGGCCAGGGTCGAAGGTTTAATCCCCACGGATCCTGCATATATGAGCAATTGGGCTACAGCCTACAGTTTCATCAATTATAATGCGGCTGAAATTGTAATTGGTGGTAAGGATATGGAACAGATTAGAAAAAAAATTGCTGCCCATTTTCACCCTCACAAGGTCCTGGCGGGTTCCAACCAGCAAAGTTCTTTACCCTTATTGAAAGACCGGGTAGATAGTGAAGAAACCAAAATCTATGTATGCTACAATAAAACATGTCAACTGCCCACCACAGATCCTGAAGTAGCTATTGGCCAGCTTACCTATTGAGCTGGTGAGTAAGTTAACTACACATACCAACCCTGAAAGGAAGTCAACCAGCCTTTTCGCTGATGTTCTGCTTCCGGTTCCTGTTCCACAAAATTATACCTACAACGTACCCTTGGACTGGCATTCACTTATACAGGTTGGACAAAGGGTTATCGTCCAGTTTGGTCAAAAAAAGATATATACAGGAGTAGTGGTTAACGTTCATGATAATCCCCCGGAAACACACCTGGCCAAGGATATCCTGGACATTTTGGACCGCCATCCGGTAATTAATAAACAACAGCTGGCACTGTTTGATTGGATGGCCCGGTATTATATGTGTGCGGAAGGTCAGGTGCTGCAGGTGGCCTTACCCAGTGGGTTGAAATTAAGCAGCCAGTCAAAGATCCAATTACATCCGGAATTTCAGCAGGAGTCTTGCCCATATCCTATTGATGACCGTGAACTGCTGTTGCTGGAAGCCTTGAAGCGTGATGGTCCGATTGATTACAGCGCAGCCGCCGGAGTTTTGGGATCAAAGAACATTCACAAGATTCTCAAATCGCTGTTGATCAAAAACGCGATCCTGCTCTATGAGGAAATAAGAGAAAAATACCAGCCTAAAAAGGAAAGGAGGGTTAGGCTACAAAGTAGTTTTAACTCGGCAAAGGCTATCGAACAGTTGTTCGACGATCTCAGGAAACAACCAAAACAAACTGCTGTAGTGCTTCAATATCTACAGCAGGTACAGGTTCTGACCGACCCCGAGTTAAACGACAGTGGAATTAGCAAAACCCGGCTGTTAACCGGAGACACTTCTTCATCCAGTCTTAAAACCCTGGTTCGCAACAAAGTACTGGAGGAGTTTGAAGTCATTGTCAGCAGGTTTGAAACCACCACCGATAAGAATTCCAGGAAAATAGACATCACACTAACTCCCAGGCAAATAATTGCCCGGGACCAGATTTTGGAAAGTTTCCAAAACAGCGAAACCACATTATTCCACGGTATTACCGGAAGTGGGAAAACGTTGATCTATATCGACCTGATCAAACAAGTGATAGACAGTGGATCGCAGGTATTGTACCTGTTACCTGAAATTGCGCTTACTACTCAGATCGTTAGTCGGTTACAGAAAGTTTTTGGGGATAACATGGGCGTTTATCACAGCCGTTTCTCTGATAACGAACGCGTTGAAGTCTGGCAGGGAATAATTGATGGCAGGTTCAATTTTATCGTTGGTGTTCGATCTGCAATATTTCTACCCTTTGACAACCTGGGACTAATAATAGTTGACGAGGAGCATGAAATTTCTTATAAGCAATTTGACCCGGCTCCCAGGTATCACGCCCGCGATGTTGCATTGGTACTGGCCAGGTTACATCATGCCAAAGCCCTGCTGGGATCAGCCACTCCATCGATTGAATCATTCTACCATGCCAGAAGCGGCAAGTACGCACTGGTCAGCCTGGATCATCGCTATCAAGAGGTTGCTTTGCCGGTTTATAAGTTGGTAGATATTACCAAAGAACGTCTTAAGAAAAAGATGACAGGTATGTTTACCCAAGAATTGCTGGATGGCCTTAAGAATATTCTTTCCAATCAGCAACAGGCCATCGTTTTCCAGAACCGACGTGGATACGCACCTTTCCTTCAGTGTCAGGTTTGTGGCCACACCCCACAATGCCCGAATTGTGCAGTTACACTCACGTTTCATTTACATTACAACCAGCTTCGCTGTCATTACTGTGGTTATAAGCAAAAAATGACCGGGAATTGTGTGCAATGTGAGTCTACGGACGTTCAGCTGGTAGGCTTTGGCACAGAAAAAATAGAAGAAGATCTAAGGAGTATTTTCCCTGAAGCAAGAATACAGAGAATGGATCTGGATACTACCCGTCGTAAATACAGTTACCAGGAAATAATAGATCGATTCGAAGATGGGGGAATTGATATCCTGATAGGCACACAAATGGTGTCAAAGGGACTGGATTTTGGAAAAGTGGACCTGGTTGGTGTATTAGATATTGATCGAATGATGCATTTTCCTGATTTCAGGTCCCATGAAAGAGCATTTCAACTAATTACCCAGGTAGGCGGCCGCGCAGGCAGACAATCCGGAAAGGGGTTGGTTTTAGTACAAACCAGCAGCGTTGGGCATCAGCTGCTCAGGTTAATCGGAAATCATGACTATCACGGGTTTTACCTTCAGGAGATCAGCGAAAGGGAGAAATATTTTTATCCTCCATTTATCCGTTTTATACGGCTGACAATCAAGAGTCCGGACCAGGAGTTGGGTTTTCGGGCTGCTCACCAACTGGCTAACAAGTTAGTCAGGGGTATGGGTAAGGATCGTATCCTGGGACCACAGGAACCCGTAATAAGCAAACTCAGAAATTTATACCTGATGGAGCTTTACGTAAAACTCGAAAAAGGAGTATCAATCAATAAAATAAAGGGTTTGGTTGCAAGGGAAATAGCCGATTTAACTACCGCCGGGGAATACCGATCAATCCGGATTGTCCCCGATGTGGACCCTTATTAAAACTCCCACTCGTCGTTTAAAATACTGATTGCATGATGAGCGGTGAGATCATACTGGCATGGAACCACTGAGACATAGTTATTGGCGATAACCCACTCGTCGTTATCTTCTCCTTTGTCGAAGTTGACAAAATTACCAGTCATCCAGAAATACTTCCTGCCGGTTGGATCCCGCCTTACGTCGAAATGCTCTTCCCACTTAGCCCTGGCTTGTCTGCAAACCTTAATTCCTTTGATGTTTTCGTGTTGTTTAGGCGGGATATTGACATTTAAGGCTACCCCCTTGGGTAATCCCCGGGTTAATATTTCCTGGGCAATCTTTTTTACATATTCACCTACATGACTAAAATCAGCCTCTGAAGAATAGTCACATAGTGAGAAGCCGACCGCAGGTAATCCTTCTATGGCCCCTTCAATTGCCGCCGACATGGTACCACTGTACAGCACACTGATTGAGGTGTTACTGCCGTGATTTATTCCACTGACCACCAGATCCGGCTTACCGCTTTTCAACAAATGGTGTTTGGCAAGTTTTACACAATCAGCCGGAGTCCCTGAACATTTATAGGCTGAAACAGATCCGAAAATATCTGTTTTATCCAATCTAAGGGTGTTGCCTACAGTAATGGCATGCCCCATTCCTGATTGAGGGCTATCAGGTGCCACTACAATAACTTCTCCGATCTGGCTCATTAATTCGACCAGAACTCTAATTCCACGGCTGGAAATGCCGTCATCGTTACTTACCAGAATAAGTGGTTTGGACATTGCTAATTTTTTGTGAGCGTCAAAAGTAATTAAAAAACAGCTGGTGAGATCAGGTATCCCATAGTGAATTGTAGTAGGAGGTAATTCGTTCGAGGTCCCTTCGTCTATCCACTCTTAGATTATTTTGATTAATAAATTTCTTCACCTCCGGAGATTTACGTTCCATTATCTTCAATAGAGTTGACTTTTTCATATTATACCGTCGTATACCGGTTTTCTCATTGAAAAAATAGAACTCATAGATCAGCTTATTACGGCTGTAATAGTTGCTTCTGCCATAATAGTAACTGTATTGTGGTATAGTCTCGGTGGTTATAGACTCCCTGGCAAGTAAACTCAAAGGTCTGCCCTCGTGAAGCACTTCGAAAAGAATCGGGGTTTTATACCCCGGGCTTACTGTATACGGAAGGGCATAAAACTGTCGATAGCTGTCAACGGACTGATCAAAAATTTCGAAATACAGGATCTTTTTGGAAGAAAAAGTCTGGATGGTATTGTTGTTGTTGACCTGAACTATATCAGTCTCAAGATCGTATTTAACCAGACCTTTATGCGTCTCTTCATCAACTAGCACCACCTTGCCTTCATGCCAGGCCTCTGATGGAAAATTCTGGGCGGCGGTTTGTAACGTGATCAGTAACAGGATCGACAGCACCGGTATTCTCATAACTACTTGTTTTTCCTCAAAATAGTATGGCCTAGCTTATCACGTTTGGTTTTTAGATAATTTTCATTGTGCTGATTGGGCGACATTTCTATGGGTACCGTTTCCTCTATAGTCAACCCGTAACCGATCAGTCCTGCCCGTTTTTGGGGGTTATTCGATAACAATTTCATTTTTCTGACACCCAGGTCGCGAAGAATCTGGGCTCCTACGCCATAATCTCTTTGATCCTTCTTAAATCCCAGGTGAAGGTTTGCCTGCACGGTATCCATACCATTTTCCTGTAACTGATAGGCCTTCAGCTTATTTAGCAAACCGATTCCCCTGCCTTCCTGATTCATGTATAGCACTACTCCTTTGCCGGCTCTTTCAACCATCTCCATGGCTGCGTGTAGCTGTCCGCCGCAATCACATCTGCATGACCCAAATATATCCCCAGTTACACAGGAACTATGTACCCGAACCAAAACAGGCTCGTCTTCTTCCCAGGTCCCTTTAGTAAGAGCCAGGTGTGAATCTCCGTTGTTTGTTTGAGTATAGGCCACCAATTGGAAATCACCCGAATCCGTAGGTAAATCTACTTTTACCTCCCTGCGTATAAGACTTTCCTTTTGCAGGCGGTAGTTGATCAGATCTTTGATGGAAACAATTCTAAGGTCAAATCGCTCGGCAACCAGCTTTAAATCGGGCAAACGCGCCATCTCGCCATTCTCCTTCATAATCTCAACCAGTACTCCAGATGGATGTAGTCCGGCCAACTCGGCAAGATCTATTGACGCCTCAGTGTGACCTGCTCTCCTTAATACGCCGCCTTGCTTGGCTCGTAGTGGAAAGATATGACCTGGCCGGGATAGATCATCCGGCCGGGTGACAGGATCCACCAGTGCCTTAATGGTTCTGGCTCTGTCACTGGCCGAAATTCCGGTGGTATTACCCTGCCCATTCAGGTCGACCGAAATTGTAAAAGCAGTTTTTAGGGGATCTGTGTTGCGGCCTACCATCAGGTCCAGACCCAGCTCTTCACAACGATCTTCTTTTAGTGGAGTACAAATAAGGCCCTTCCCGTGGGTGGCCATAAAATTAATTATTTCGGAAGTTACCTTTTCCGCGGCACACACAAAGTCACCTTCATTCTCCCGGTTCTCATCATCCACTACAATTACAATATTGCCCTCACGAATAGAGTCAATGGCGCTTTCTATGGGATCCAGTGAGGTTAAATGCTCTCTCATAACTTATGCTCTCTCTCCAATTGTATTAAAAATACCCCATTTTAAGACTATTTTATACTGTATAGGTTAAAACTTGCTTTCAATCAGACACGATTATACCCAGTTGTTTGGCTAACTGGTTACGTGAATCTTTCAATGCAACATCAATCTGAAGCAGTTTTTGTTGTTCCTCCGGTTCCGCATTACGCAGCTCCTCCTTGTTTTCTGCAATTAATTTTTTAACCATTCTGTACTTTAATCTCAACAAGTTGCTAAATACTACACTTGGCAAAATTTCTTCTTCTTTTGGTACATGGATTTGAAACTTGTCCATCCATAAATTACTTATTTCATAACGTTGAGTAATGAGATCAATAACTTCCTTCTTTGTTTCCTCAGAGGCCTGATCCATCAACCGACTGGTATCTACAACGCCGTATTGGTCCAATTCTGATTGAATAAGGTCTAAAATTTCCTTGTATACACCGGATTTGAACTCCACATTCTCCAGTTCACTGAAAAAATACTGATGTAAGCTGGTTCCTTCTTCCAGTTGATGATCACCGTAATTAAGCAGCAAACGAATGCTTTCGCGTTCCTGCCTGGCAATAGCATTCGGCAGGTTCTGAGCCGCGCTTTTCTCGGTGGGGAATAAATCTTCGGGGGGTAACTCCTGAACAGGTTTATACCCTCCGGAGGACTTTAGGTGCGTTTTGTTTAATTCATTAATTAACAGGGTTTCGTCTACATCCAACTGGTTGCTGCATTCCTTAATATATATTGCCCGCTGTAATGCATCTGGAATCTTAGAAATACTGAGCACAACTTCTTTAATGGTTTCAACCCTTGCTATGGGGTCGTTATGCGCCTCTTTCAGAAAAAGCTGTGTTTTGTAAGAAATGAAATCGCTGTTACCAGATTTCAAAAAGCCAAGGAATCGTTCAGTACCCAGTTTTCGGGAATAGCTATCTGGATCCTCCCCTTCGGGGAATTCCACCACTCTTACATGAGCCCCACTGGCCAGTATCATATCAATACCCCTTAAAGCCGCTTTTATTCCGGCACTGTCACCGTCAAACAGAACCGTAATATTGTTGGTGTAGCGTTTAATTAATTTTATCTGACCTTCGGTTAACGATGTACCGGAAGAAGACACTACGTTAGGAACCCCCGAAAGGTGTAATGACAAAACATCAGTATATCCCTCAACCAGATAGCAATTGTCGTTTTGCCGAATGGCATTCCTGGCCTGATGCAACCCGTACAACACCTTGCTTTTCTGGTAAACTTCGGTTTCAGGGGAATTGATATACTTAGCCCCCTGATCCGATTTCAGAGCCCGAGCCCCAAAGCCAATTACTTTACCGGTAATGTTGTGAATGGGAAAAATTACCCTGCCGCGAAATCGATCATAGTATCGTCCATCCTTTTCTATTGCCAGACCAGCAGCATGCAGTGTTTCCTGTTTAAACCCCTTGTTTGATGCCTGCTTTATAAGACCATCCCATGAATCCAGACAATAACCTAATTCGAAATCTTTGATGACCTGTTCATTGTAACCTCTTTCCTTCAGGTAACTTAATCCAATGGATCTTCCTTCAGGTTGGTTAAGCAAAAGGTCGTTAAAATAATCCCGGGCAAATCCCAGGGTTATAAAAAGGCTTTCGCGAAGACTTTGCCGGGCCAACTCCTCGGGAGTTTCCTCCTCCTGTTCAATCTGAATGCCGTATTTCTTCCCTAAATACTGCATTGCCTGAATATAGGTTAACCCCTCAATTTCCTTAATGAATTCAATAGCATCGCCTGCTTTGCCACATCCGAAACATTTGAATATCCCTTTTGCTGGTGCCACGGAAAATGATGGTGTTTTCTCATCGTGAAATGGACAGCAGGCCCAAAGGTTCTGACCCTTTCTCTTTAGTGAAACAAAATCAGACACCACTTCCTCGATGTCGATGCGTGATTTTATTTCTTCTAATGATGTCTGATTAATGCTCAATTCTTGAAGTACGATTTACGTTTATGCTATTCGAGTCTCAAAGTTAGTGTATTTAACACTTGAAGCCTTAACTCCGCAGATCTATCTATAATTTAGTAATTATCCGTAAAAAGTGTTCGATTAGGGCTAAATTGCAGATGGTTTATTCAATTGTTATGGGCATTACCAGGGAATCAGTTTTAGACGCACTGCGCACGGTCGAAGATCCGGATTTGAAGCAGGATCTTGTAAGCCTGAACATGATACAGGATCTTAAGGTCAGTGAGGGCAATATTAACTTTACGGTGGTACTTACCACCCCTGCCTGCCCACTAAAGGAAGTCATTAAAAACGCCTGTCTGGAGGCTATTAACCAGCTGGTCTCAAGTAATGTGAAAACAACCATTAATATGACCAGCAATGTGACATCCATTCGGGGAAAAGATGCACCGTTACTGCCTGAAGTTAAAAACATTATTGCGGTATCATCTGGCAAAGGTGGTGTTGGAAAATCAACGGTTTCAGTAAATCTGGCAGTTTCACTGGCAAAAGCCGGAGCTAAAGTAGGATTAATCGATGCAGACATATTTGGTCCCTCCATACCAACGATGTTCAATTGTACTAACGAACAGCCGGGAATTATTAAAAAAGGTGATAAGAACCTAATCGTTCCCATTGAACAGTACGGGGTTAAGCTGCTATCCATAGGTTTCCTCACGCCTGCAGATAATGCCGTTATATGGCGCGGACCGATGGCCAGCTCTGCTTTAAAACAATTCATCGGAGATACTGAATGGGGATCTCTGGATTATCTGATTGTTGATCTACCACCTGGAACCAGTGACATTCATTTAACGTTAGTACAATCAGTACCGGTTACCGGTGCAATTATTGTGACCACTCCTCAGAAAGTGGCACTGGCTGATGCTAGTAAGGGTTTGGCTATGTTTAAACAACCCAATATTAATGTACCGGTTCTAGGTATTGTTGAGAATATGGCCTACTTTATACCACCGGATTATCCAGATAATAAGTACTTTATTTTTGGGGAAGACGGTGGAAAAAAATTTGCAGAACAACACCAGATTCCTTTACTGGCACAAATTCCACTGGAGGAACCAGTGCGAATCAGCGGGGATAACGGATACCCGGTAGCCATGGAAGATGGATCGGCAGGTACCGCATTTCGGGCATTGGCTGAAAACCTGGCCCGAGAAATTGCTATCAGGAATGCGCAAATCCCGCAAACAAAAAAAGTTGAAATGAACACCTAACAACCATAGCATGGAGTTGCTGGAAAAAATTGAACACGCCCTGGATACCATTAGACCCTATCTTCGCACCGATGGAGGTGATGTGAAGCTGCTTGAAGTAACCAACGATATGGTAGCAAAAATAGAGCTACTGGGAGCTTGTGGCGCCTGTCCCATGTCTACCATGACGTTTAAAGCGGGAGTGGAAGAGGCCATTAAACGTGAAGTACCTGAAATTGCCTCGGTTGAAGCGATTAATATCACTGCGTTTGATGATCCAAAAGCAAAACTGCCGGAAAATTTGCGTTAGTTCAGCCTCTACTTGATATTTTTTGACGTCCTGTACTAAATTCCAACAACCTTAATTTATTGCCTAGTATGGTAGTACGGATCGTATCGTTGATTTTCTGTGCCCTAATGTTCTCATGGATGAACACCTATGGCCAGAAAAACTGTGGTACAGTTACCTATCAGGAGACTTTACAAAAAGGTTCGATCGAAGAAACCAGGGATGCTTTTGAAGATTGGATGTACAATAAATTAACTGAAAGCCGGAAGTCCCCCCTTCAGGCAGCTAATGCAAGAACACAGCAGGTGATCACCATCCCGGTAGTGGTACATATAATCCATAACGGAGAAACCATTGGTTCAGGCAGTAATATCGATGAAAGCCGTATAATTGAACAAATAGAGCGGCTGAATAAGGATTTCAGAAGATTAAATTCAGATACTTCAAATACACCGGTAGAATATCTCAATATTGCCACAGATACAGAAATTCAATTTGTTCTGGCAAAACGGGATCCTTATGGTTTGCCTACAGAAGGTATTAACCGGGTCACGGGAAGCCGCCCTGTATATGACCTGGTTCACAATACTGAACTAAAAGCACTCAGCTACTGGCCAGCAGAAGATTATATGAACCTTTGGGTGGCCGAACTGGAGAACTTGCTGGGGTACGCGCAATTCCCTGTTTCATCGCTGGGTGGTTTGGAAATCGCATCGGAAAACCGATTGACCGACGGAGTAGTAATTGACACAGATTTTTTTGGAATTAATCAGGCGCTTAACCCTGAAAGCATAGGGAGGACCTGTACACATGAGGTGGGCCATTTTCTTGGCCTGAGACATACCTGGGGTGACGGAGGGTGTTCGGTAGACGATTTTTGTGAGGATACCCCAAGATCTGACAACAGTAATTTCGGTTGCCCGGATACTGAATCATGCGGCAGCAAGGACATGGTTCAGAACTACATGGACCTATCGGATGATCTTTGTATGAATCTGTTCACCATATGCCAGAAAGACCGCATGAATGTGGTGTTAGGCAACAGTCCGCGCAGAACTTCACTGGTGAACAGCAGCGGAGCGCTGCCTCCGATAATGGTAGATAACGACGCAGGAATCCGCGAACTCATTGTTCCTCAAAACGGAATTTGTAGTGAAATGGTGTCTCCAAAGGCTATTATCCAGAATACCGGAACCAATACCATTACCTCTTTTGAGGTTGAGTTACAGATTGATGATATACCTGTAGAGAGCAGAACCGTCAGCATCACCCTCCAGTTGTTGGAAACAACCCTTGTCAGTTTTAGCAACCATGAGATTCCGGATATGGCCAAAGTTGAAATTGTTATCAACCAGACTAACGGGGTGGTCGATGGCAACCCTGAAAATAACCAGCAACAGGTTTCGGTTAGTACTAAAGGCTTCTCCAGTCTGCCAATATCAGAAGATTTCAATAATTTTCCTTCCAACTGGGAGACACGTAATAATGATAACAGCCTGACCTGGGACCTGGCCAATGCACCATCAGAAACATCCGCCAATACCGCGGCCCGGGTTAACTTTTACAACTATGAGAATGCTAAGGGAGAATACGATTATTTGATTTCTCCGGCACTTGATCTGACCACTTATACCGGGCTGAACCTGGAATTCGATTTATCCTATGCGCCATTTTCAGCGGGGGACCTCGATGGCTTAATAGTAGCCATTTCTGAAGATTGTGGCAACACCTTTCCAAACCAACACTATGTTTACTTCAAACAAGGCCTGGAACTGGCAACCGCGCCGGTCAGTGGAGGATCATATGTTCCTTCCGGAAAAAGTGACTGGAACACTGAAATAATTAATCTTGACCAATATGCAGGGTCTTCACCACTGAGGATTGCATTTATTGCAGTAAACGATTACGGCAATAATTTATATATCGATAATGTTAATATCAGTGGAACCAGGGTGCCGGATTTGGATCTGGCGGTGGTATCAGTTCAGCAACCTGCAGCGGTATTTTGTGCCGGCGAGGTAACACCGGCGGCTACAGTTCAAAATACGGGATTAAACACCATTAGTAATTTCCAGTTGACATATCAACTGGAAAGCGGAGAAACAGGTGTGTCCGATTACACCGGGCCGCCATTGTCCACCGGTGACCAGGCAACAGTGCAGTTCAACCCTATATCAATTAACAGTGGTCCAGGTAAAATAGTGGTAAACATCGAACAAGTTGAAGGACAGGGCAGTGATGGGCTTAGTAGTAACAATTTAATAGAAATTCCATATTTGGTAAACGAAGACAGGGACCTGATTCCGAAAATTGAAACTTTTAGCCAGTCACTGGAACAATCTGACTGGAGCTATCTCAACCCGGACAACGAAATTACCTGGCTGGTCTCTCCCGTTACAGGAGTGGAGGAAACACAAAACCAGGCGGCATTTATCAATTTCTTTGGTTATCCGCAAACAGGAGCCATCGACTACTTAGCCAGCCCGGTACTGGATTTTACCGGAACGGTTACTCCTGCCATGACTTTCAATGTTGCCTATGCAGGAAGCAGTAACTTTGAAGATGGACTGATTATCCTGGCATCTTCGGACTGCGGAATAAACTATAGCGATACTATTTTTCAGGCATTCGGCAGTGATCTGGCCACCACCTTTGTCAACGGGGAGTTCTTCCCGGAAGATTCTTCAGATTGGAAGTTGCATCAAATTGACCTGTCGGCTTACGCCGGGGAGCCAGATGTGAGGATTGCATTTGTGGCGATTAACGATTTTGGCAATAACCTCTTTATCGACAATGTACAATTCTTTGTATCCGACCGAACCAACAGCCTGAGTTTTGATAATAACCAGATGGTTGCATACCCCAACCCTACCCAGGGCGACTTAAATATCTCCTTTAATCTGGAGGAAAGGTCCGCTATAAACCTTAGAATTGTGGATTCGATGGGACGTGTAATTGGGGCGCATCAACTTTCCGAAGTACTTAATCAGACGTATGAAATCCAGTTACCGCAACCAGGTGGGATTTATATTTTACAGGCAGTGGGCACAGGCTTTAGTGCTACCAGAAGGATAATAGTATTGTAATTCAAATTTGTCAATATTTTGGTTTTATTTGTGGGAGGCATTACTCGTTAGCATGACCAAAACTCTTCGCATTGCACTGCTATTTGGTGGCAAGTCTGTAGAACATGAAATTTCCCTGAGATCCGTCCGAAATGTATATGAACAGCTGGATCGATCGCGTTTTGAACCTGTGCTGTTAGGAATTACCAAACAGGGAAGTTGGCATTTACTGGATAGCATCGATCAGCCCATTGGGACCGGAGACTATTTAAATCTAAGTTTGGGTGATAGTGAACATACTTTTACCACATCGAATGGCAATAGTGGGACAGGAAAGTTAGATCTGGTTTTTCCGGTGCTGCATGGAACAGACGGCGAAGATGGCAGTGTGCAGGGCCTGTTGCAAACTGCCGATATTCCATTCGCAGGGTCCGGTGTGCTGGGATCATCGGTATCCATGGACAAGCACATAAGTAAGCAACTACTGGTAAAAGAGAATATTCCAACCAGCAAATATCTAGCTATTAAACAATCTGACCTCTCAGGGTTAGATTACAAACATATTGTTGAACAAATCGGCAGTCCTTTTATTGTAAAGCCCATATCACTTGGGTCATCAGTTGGGGTGGCCAAAATAAAGAATGAAGGGGATTTTAACCAAGCAGTGACCGGGGCTTTGAGATATGATCAGGGATTCCTGGCGGAAGAATTTATTCAAGGCCGGGAATTGGAATGTGCGGTTTTAGGCAATCAAATGGCAAGATCTTCTGATCCTGGAGAAATCATCATTAGCCCCAGGTATGAGTTTTACAGTTATGATGCAAAATATCAGGACCCCGATGCCGTGGAAATTAAAATACCAGCTGATTTAAAGCCGGCAACCAGGGACCTGATTAAAAAAATGAGTCTGAAAGCTTATAAAACACTAGGTTGTGAAGATTTCGCCAGGGTGGATTTATTCTTAAAGGCTGACGAATCGATTTACATCAATGAAATCAATACCATACCAGGCTTTACGAATTCAAGTATGTTTCCATCCCTATGGGCACAGCACGGAATCTCGTTCAGTGCATTGATTACGCAGATAATTGACCTTGCGATGGAGCGGTATGAAATGAAGAAAAAGCTTAACAGAGATTACCGGGGGACTGCAATCAATTAACAATATTTTTGCATACTTCCCGTTGGGACATAATACTGTTATCAACTTAAATTTGCCGAATCCCTCAAATGCTGTAATTTTGCTCAACCACAGGGCTTTTTAATGAAAAAAATTGGAATACATCTGGGTGTCATGATGGGTCTGGGACTGGTGATGCTGCTCATTTTTTTTTATTACTTCCTTCCATCATACACCAACCATGGTGAAACCATTACAGTGCCTGATCTAACAGGCATGACTCATGATGAATTGGAAGAGTATTTAACTCAGCGTGAATTGAGATTCGAAGTGGAACAGGACTCCGGATATAACGCTGAACTACCTGCTTTAACGGTTTTAAAACAATACCCTTTGCCAGGGTCGAATGTCAAAGCAAACCGAAAACTTTTTGTAAACCTCAATAAAACCACTCCACGAAAGGTGCTGATGCCCAACCTGATTGATGGCTCAGTAAAAAGTGCACAGATGGTGCTTGAAAGTTACGGGCTGGAGTTGGGTAACATTGAATACCGGCCCGATCTGGCACAAAACGCGGTATTGGAACAAAGACTTGGAAGTAATGTAATTGAACCGGGGGATTCAATTTATCAGGGTTCGCGAGTAGACCTGATCGTGGGTGATGGCTTAGGCAACCAAATGCTGGAGGTACCCGCCTTGTTTGGTATGGACTTTGAAGATGCAGAATTTACCGTAATCGGTTCAGGATTGAGACTGGGAAGTGTGCTAACCGCTCAACCCGTTGATACGCTACCTGTTGGAGCGGTAACCAGGCAAATTCCTGCCGCCGGTGAATCAATTCGTATCGGACAGGATGTTGATCTCTGGGTAATCGGCTACAATGAGGACACCCAGAAGGTTGACTATAACGCAGCAACTGATGGTTTGACCAACTGATATGCAGAATGTATTTCGAAGTCTGATCCTTACAGCTGCATTATGGACATTATGCCTGGTATCATGGGGACAGGTTGTTGAGATACCCCTGGAAAAAACAAAGCAAAATTCAGCAGCATTTCGTTCTGGAAATACTCAAATCCTGGATACCCTTAATCTGCCATTTTGGGATGATTTTTCCACCAGCCTGCTGGTTCCTGACAGCACTAAATGGCTTATTGGGAACAATGTCAATATCAATAGAGGCCGGGGGCTGGATGCTCCCACGCTTAATGTCGCTACCTTCGACGGCACCAACCAATCCGGAGTACCGTATAGTGAATCCGATATCAATGGCAAAGCAGACAGCCTGGTCTCACAACCAATTGACCTGAGCACTATTCCAACAAACCTCAGAAGTACCTTATACCTGAGTTTCTTCTGGCAAAAGAAGGGAAATAGCGAGATCCCTGAGAGTATCGATTCTTTAAGACTTCAATTTAAAGACCAAAACGGCAAATGGAATACAGTTTGGAGCGCTCAAGGGGGAGACACGCTGTATATAAGTTCTTTCAAACAGGAAATCATACAAATTCCCCCCGGCTCCTACCAGCATTCCGGTTTTCAGTTTAAATTTCAATCATTTGGAAAACTAACCGGTGGCTATGATAATTGGCACATCGACTATGTTCTCCTGAGAACCAGAAGAGATGCACAGGATCTCTATGTCAGGGATCGGGCGCTGAGTACATATCCAACCTCAATCTTTAAAAACTTTACCGCGATTCCATTTGAACACTATTGTAAGCAGTCAGGGTTTTTTCAGGACAGCACCTCGGTAACAGGGTTTAGTCTTGAACCTCCGGTGGGGTTTCCATCATCTATTCGGTTTGCGGCACAGATCTTCAATACTGAATCCGGTGCGCTTATAGATGAAATGAATAATACCAATGAAGACGGACTGCTGTTCAATGGTCAACAGTTTACTACTATACAAGCCAACGCAATAGACACCAGCGCATTAATAAGTGCCAAGACAGATTCTTCACTGTTGATCACCACAAAGTTTTTCATTCGCACTAAAGATTCGCTGATGTTCGATTTTGTGAACCCCAACACCGGAGACAGTGTGTTTTTTAACAACATAGATCTCACGGTGAACGACACCGCTACTTCAAGCATTATTCTCGATAAACACTACGCTTACGACGATGGCAGCGCGGAGACCGCAGCAGGGGTAAATACAGCCAACGGCCAATTGGCATTTTTATATGTGCTACCGGTTCAGGATACTCTTACCGATGTACAGATTTATTTTCCAAATACCGAAAGTAACCAGGCAGATCAGAGTTTACGGTTAAAGATCTGGAGTAAACTTGGCCAAACGGAAATATTGACTCATACTCAAACCATTTTTATCAGCGCTTCTGATTCTCTGGATAAATTCACCACCTATCCCCTGTCAAAGGCGTTACTGGTAGGAGACAGTCTGTTTATTGGAATACAGCAGACCGGTTCAGTGCCAATTTTTATTGGTCTGGATAAAAATAATCAATTCGGTAACCAAATATATTTCAACACTTCCGGAGTTTGGGAAGCAAATACCCGGGTGCAGGGCAGTTTGATGTTAAGACCTGTATTTGGCAGTACCGATGACATAATAACCGCCATTGAGGAACCTCAAATAGAGCCACTGAAATTGTATCCCAACCCCATTGAAGACCCTATAGTGAACATCAGCGGGCCGGTGGCGGAATTAGTGGAGGTTGTTGTTTCCGACCTATCTGGTAGAGTGATACCCTCAAGATTTGATAAATCCCAAAAAGTTATCGAATTTTCTGCTGGTAGCAGGGGTATTTATGTTGTTAGACTAAGTACCCCGGAAAAGGTGTATATTCAACAATTAATCTTAAGATAGCCATGGAAGATATTACTGCTGAAGAATTAACCCGAAGACAAGCCGCGTCTGACAAGATGAATATTATTGACGTTAGAGAGGCCTGGGAACATGAAGAACATAACGTGGGCGGGCTCAATATCCCCCTGGGAACTATCCCAACACGGTTGACAGAATTGGAGTCCATGAAAGAGCAGGAATTAATCGTTTACTGTCGAACCGGTAACCGAAGTGGCAAAGTAAAAAAATTCCTGCAGCAACAAGGGTTCAATCAGGTGAGAAATCTATTGGGTGGAATTGAGGCCATGACGGTGGAAAATTAACGCGCCACTGACTAACGACAATTGACTATGGTTCTCCCAGCACTACCAGTTCCAGGGGTGCCGGACTAAAACACAGGATAAATATTAATAGTGCTATCCACCCCAGGAGTTTTCTCTTGGAATCAAGCGGTTCATCCAACGGAGGTTCAGGGTGATGAACACCCATAATTCTTCCCAACAAGAATCCGTAAAACAACCAGGCTGAATACCCTTCAACCCCGTTGATAAAAAAGGTTAAAAGAATCTGGCCGGCAAAAATTGCCAACGCCCATAATATTCTAAGTTGAGGAGTTGGGAAAACTTTGCTAAATGTAATAGTCAAAAACCAAAAATACAGGGGGGCCTGCCACCACATTTCCGGTTTAAACTGCATCAAACCGTTCAAATGATCCGGTGTAATCATTCCTAATCCGGCGTAAAACACCAGTATTATCAGAAAAGCAGGTGACAGGATACTATGCCATTTCGGACCCAATAGTCCGTAAACAATATGACCTCCATCTAGCTGACCTACAGGAAGAAGATTTAAGGCAGTGAAAAATAACGCCAGGAATCCAGCGAGTAGCCAGGGATAGTGGGCAATTTCAAAAGCATTCGGTACCCTGGAAGGGTCCGGGGCCACGTTTTCTTTAAAGAAATCAAATAACAGGCTTGATCCCAATACCAAAGCTGCTCCTGGTTCTTCACGATCAGGGCCGTAAGCGAACTTTTCATACTCCACACCATATTGCTGATACTCCGGATGTATTTCATATATGTAGTCTGCCGGTGGCAAGGTGTTGAATCCGTAAAACAGGATTACCAGGCCGGCGATAAAACCCGCGATTGGGCCGGCGATGCCGATATCAAAGTACAGCTTTCGGCTGGTTATCTGCTGCTTAATCCTGATAACCGCGCCAAAGGAGCCAATTGAGGGAACCAACATGAACCCCATCCAAAACGGCAAATAATAGGGTAATGTGGTGCTTACCTTATTATATCGGGCAGTAAAATAATGGCCGAACTCGTGACAAGTTAGAAATGATAGGAAAGGAAGGGAAAAAGCAAACCCAGCGGTAAAATCACTCCAGGTATAGTCATCCAATACAATGTACTGACCAAACATCCATTCACCCCCGGCCAATGTGGTAGTCAGTAATGAAACCACAAATAGTGTTATATGAATTCCGTATGATTTCCAGGGACTATTGGTCTCCATTGAAGAAAGTGATTAACTGTTGCGGAGTTTGTAAGTGTAGCGTGCGGATACCCAAAGTACTTGCACCATTTATGTTCTCCAGGTTATCATCAATAAACAGCGTTTCTGCAGGCACCAAACGCTGTTCATCGAGTACTGCTTGATAAATCTCTGCATCGGGTTTTCTCATTTTCATTTCATGGGAAAAGTATACCTTCTCGAAATACTCATTAAGTAATCCTTTATTTCCAATGGTTTGTCCAATCATGGAATCGAATCTTTCGGCATGAATATCATTGGTATTGCTTAGAGCAAAGGTGCGGAATTTCGGCAGTAAACTGCTAAGTAGTTCAAGCCGTTCAATCGGTATGTTGCCCAACATAGTACACCACGCATCATCAATGGTATCAGCAGATGCTGGTATATTTAACAGGCTGCCAATTTGCTCTCTAAATTCCTCAGAGGTAACCAATCCCTTTTCGTAGTCTGTGAACAGCATCAGACCATTAGTTCGCTTCACTATTTCACTGACCGACAGGTTCGATAAAGAAGCAAATGCCTGATATGCTGCCGGCAGGTTCAGGTCAATGATTACTCCTCCCAGATCAAAGATCAGGTTTTTAATATTACTTAGTCTCGCCATGCCTTTTTTGGTAAAGGCGGTAAATTTAAAGACTAGTGTTCAAATAAGAGGACCTTCCCCCAAAAAACTATGGGGATATGGTAACTTCTTGATAACTTCACTAAAAGTTAACCCCATCTGAAAACCAAGTGAGTCATTCAATCCAGCATGAAATTGTACAAATTCTCAGTTAGCAGCTTTACTATCCCTGTCATTTTGTTATTATTCTCTTGTTCATCCGACGATCAGCCGGTTCCCGTTAATGAAGAAGAAGTTATAACCACCATGGCAATTAATCTTGTACCTCAACCGGGTGGTACTACTATTTCCTTAGAAACCAGGGACCTGGATGCAGATGGACCTAATCCACCGGTGGTTTCCGTATCCGGAGCATTTGAAGCCAATACAGTTTATAGCGGGTCAATTGCGTTATTCAATGAAACAGTGAGTCCTGCCGAAGATCTTACCGGAGAGGTAGCTGCAGAAGGAGATGAACACCAATTCTTCTTTCAAGGTAACGGGACAGTCAATATTACCACTACTTACGAGGATCAGGACAGCAACGGAAATCCTATTGGATTGAGCATTACCATGACTACCGGGGAACCGGGTTCGGGCGTGCTTACCGTAGTATTACGTCATTTGCCTGACAAGAATGCCGCAGGTGTAGGTGATGGTGACATCAGTAATGCTGGCGGGGAAACAGATATTAGTGTAGCTTTTCCCGTGGAAATTCAGTAAACCTCCTGAAACTGCTTTTGCTGGCATTACATAACTTGTAACATAATGCTGGCATTTTACCCAGATAGATAGCTTATTACAACCCTCCCTGTTTAAGACGGTACTCCAATCTTTCCTTTACTTGTAAGGTAACCCTTTCAAGGATTCGTTTGGTCTCATCAACTGTGAGGTTGCGAATTTCTGCAATTTGCTCTATTTCCATTTCACCCAGCCAATACAAGTCAAAAACCGTTCTTTCGATCTCTGGAATCATTACCAAAGCCTTGTTAATTTCTAACTGCAAAATTTTGCGATCTTCACTGGATAATGCCTGTTCGATTTGATCTGCAGTGGAATTATCTTCCAGAATAGACTGCAGGTCAAACTTCTGAAGAGGAATAGCATCGTCAAGTTCCTCCAATAACACCAACTCTCCATCCGCGTCGATAGTATAAGTCGCTTCCAGGTCAGACAATTCCAGATCCGCTAATTGAGACAACCCCATCAAATGATTCTGCTCGAATATTTTCTCATTCAATGTTTCTTCCAATATCAACTCTCCAATTTGATAAACCCAAATTTTCAATTTTTCAAGCTTCTCCGGCTTATTTTCGAACCGCTGGTACAGTCCCTGATAGACTGACTCCAATATGGAATTAGCACTAATTTGGCTCCTCCCCAAGGCTCCGGTAAGCTCTGCCATATTTAGTCTTCTGACCATATAAGGATAAAAATCCGGAAGCACAGAATTAACTAAAGATTTGAATTTGTCCAGATCCAGTTTTGTGCTGTTTGCATTAGCCTCGAGCTTGTTGTTTTGCTCCTGGTTTTCTTGCCAATGATGAATTATCTTTTCGTTCATAACTGAGACTTACAAGCTAATATCCAACAAGAATTCAGGATAGACCAAAAGCATAATAGTGAACACCTGGTAAATCCTCATATACACCTTCAATTAATACACCGCCTTCTTTCTTATCCAGAATTTTAGCCAGGTTTTCGGTATTCTCAACAATCTGGTCATCAACCTTAGTAATAATAAAGCCTTCCCGTATCTGTGTATGTTTCATAAGTTTACCAGCATACAGTTTAGCTACCCTGACACCTCCGGGAATATCGAGTTTCTTAGCTGTTTCCTCAGTAATGTCCTCAAATTCTGCTCCCAATATATTGAGGACTTCTTTTCTATTTTTAGCCAAAAACTTGGTATCTCCTTCTCTGTTCTTCAACTCCACTTTAAGGTTTAGGCGTTTATCTCCACGGGCTATTTTTAGGTTGAGTTTATCGCCAGGACGATGCCTTGCAATTATTTCCTGCAATTCCGGAGCAGTTTTTATTTCAGATTCTTCGATCTCCAAAATTACATCACCCACTTCCATTCCTGCTTGTGCGGCTGCACCATCGGTGGTAACACTATCAATGTATACTCCGGAAGTAACTTTAAGATTCTTCTCTTTAGCCAGTCTGCCATCAACTCCCCGAATAGTAACACCTAAATAACCCCGTTGTACAACTCCGTATTTAAGCAGATCTTCAACCACCTTGTTCACCATATTGGAAGGGACGGCAAAACCGTATCCTGCATAAGATCCGGTGGGGCTGGCAATCGCGGTATTAATACCAACCAATCCACCTCTTAGGTTTACTAAAGCCCCCCCGCTGTTACCCATATTTATAGCAGCGTCGGTTTGTATGAAGGACTCAATGGCATATTGATCTCTCAGGATATTAATATTTCTGGATTTGGCACTCACAATACCTGCGGTAACTGTTGAGTTGAGGTTAAAAGGATTTCCCACTGCCAATACCCACTCACCTATTTTAACTTCATCGGAATTCACCAAAGGAAGCGAGTTCAAACCCTTTTCCTTTATTTGAATCAATGCCAGATCGGTACTGGGATCAGTTCCAATTACAGTTGCCTTATAGGTACGGTTGTCGTGTAAAGTGACTTCGATGTCATCTGCATTGGCGATTACGTGATTGTTGGTTACTATGTACCCTTCGGAATTTACTATAACTCCGGATCCTGTTCCTACCCGTGCCGGTGACTCCGGATTCTGGGGTGATTCGTAATAATGACGCCTAGGTCCGAAGAATTGATCAAAATAGTCATCTCCAAAAAAATCCCTGAAAGGATCAGGCAAACGACGGTACTGTTGAGGTGTTCGTGTATAGTTCAAGGATTGGGTTGACCTGATATGTACTACGCCTGGCATGACCTTTTCTGCTATAGAAGTAAAATCCAGTGGAATTACCTCATTGTTTTCGTTCAAAGTATAGACAGCACCCACAGCAGGTGTTCCATTTACATGCTCAATTTTCAATGTTTTACCTCCAGGAATTAACTCTGGAGCTATCCAGACCGTTCCAAGTGTCACAAATAGTGCAATTGCTGCGGTCACCATATAGTTTATATAATTCTTCATCTCGTTAAATCATTTAAACAAACCCGAAATATCATTTCCTTTAAAATCTATATACAGGTTTTCATGGTTCTTCTCTTTCTATTTATCCGTTAATAAATACAGGAAAGAGGCACTCATGGGATTGAGTGCCTCCCATCAGTTAGGAAATAGATATCTGCCTAACTGGCTTGGTTTTAGCCTCTTCCTTTTTCGGAATGACCAGACGTAATACACCATCCTGGTATTTCGCCTTAATCTTTTCTGCCTCAACGGTGTTGGGCAAATGGAAACTTCTTTTAAAAGAGAGGTAGCTGAATTCCCTGCGTGAATAACTGCTTTCCTGCTCTTCTTTGGAATCCTGCTTGTCAGAAGATATGGTCAACATATCATTGTCCAATTCTATGTTGAAGTCGCCTTTGCCCATACCCGGAGCTGCCATTTCAACCTGGAAATCATCTTTGGTTTCCACGATATTGACAGCCGGCACGGTAGTACCAGTTGCTGAAAAGTTGGACCATTTATTATCAAAGAAGTCCCCGGTCAAAAAGTCATCGAAAAACGTGTTTAAATTCGGCCACGTGTTTGTTCTTCTCATTAGAGTCATCTCTTTATCCTCCTGATCGTTTGTATGTCCGCCCTATCGGGCAGACAGGGTTAAACATTAATTTTTTTTAATTTGAAACCAGTTTCAACCAGGTTATTTGCAAAAAGAATTCCAATGTTAAATCAGCGGTATTTTTTGAAATTTTGACATGTCAAATTGGCATTTATATATAAATATGCCGAGTTATAGATGCCATTATGTCCTTTGAACGTCTACTAAGTAGGATAATACAACGAATACAGAATCTGGATCCGCGGGTCAACCCCGAAAAGACTAGTCTGGTAATAGAAGTGGAATTATGCGGAAATCTAATCGCTGATAATTTTTCCGGAAACGATTTTGCCATATTGAAGAAGAGTACGATTATTCTTAAACTTGCAATCTGTTTGAGTGCAGGTGGGCTCACACCCTCACCCAAACTCAAACTTCAAACTCAAACTTCAAACTCAAACTTCAAACTCAATATGCCCTTAGCTCATCCCGATAGCTATCGGGAGGTTAGCAGCTGACTCGGAAGCATTCAAGCATCATAGCTGGGATATCTAAAACCCTGGATTCGCAGGTAACCCCGAAAAGACTAGTCTGGTAATAGAAGTGGAATTATGCG
>BQJT01000050.1 GCA_021604845.1 Cyclobacteriaceae bacterium | reverse complement strand
CAAAAAAAATTGAGAGTTTTGAACAGGAGGTAAACATTTTGTTCCTTTCCAGACTGGTAAAAGAAAAAGGCATCTATATTACTATAGATGCCTTTGAAGCACTCTCCAAATTACCGGTTTTTAACCGCAGAAAAACCTCTCTATTAATCGCTGGTTCCGGGCCGGAGTTGGATGCGGCTAAAGTCTACGCAGCTTCCAAGCGCATGAGTAATATTAAATTTTTAGGCTATGTAAATGGCGTTTCAAAAGGGGAAACGCTGATCAATTCCCATATTCTTTTATTTCCGACATATTATGGCGAAGGCCTACCCTGCACTATCCTGGAAGCAATGCTCTATGGAATGCCGGTAATTACCCGAGGGGTAGCAGGAATACCTGACATTGTACAAAATGGAGTCAATGGATATCTTACCGACTCTTTGGATCCTGAAGTTTTTGCAAAATTTCTGGAGAAAATAATCTCAGACGATAAAACCTACCAGCAAATGGCCCGGGAAAATTATCATTACGCCAAAAATAATTTTACCTCTTCACATGTAAGGGACAGACTGCTGAATATTTATAATTCATCTGACTTCGCCCGCTAGTTCCCATTAATTACTCTTATTGGCTAAATAATGCTGCAAGTGGAATTTTACTGCTCCGGT
Organism: Cyclobacteriaceae bacterium; assembly: GCA_021604845.1. Classification (GTDB taxonomy): domain Bacteria; phylum Bacteroidota; class Bacteroidia; order Cytophagales; family Cyclobacteriaceae; genus SZUA-3. Next base: position 23,410 of record BQJT01000050.1, on the reverse strand, counting down.
AATTCCCAATCCTTTTATTTCCCTGGATTTTGAAATTGCCAGATGATAAGCATCCGCTACTTGATACCAATATAATTCTGCTTTTGACAACTGCTTTTCGTTTACTGTAAAGTCTGGAGGATATCCGTAAAGTGACATTGCTGTCTTTGAAATAGACTCAATTCGCTTCTGCATTTTGCTGTCCATTCTTTCCCTAAACTTATTCTTATTTGCTCCGACGATTTTTGTATGACCTTTTGAATCCCCCAGATTTTCAGTTGATGAATCCAGTTTGAGCATTTCAGTACTGAACTGAATACCTATAAAATCACATAATTCCTCAAGACATTTTACCGGTTCATCCAGCAGGTCTTCGTATTTAATTTCAAAATATTGCTGCTGATGCAGCTTTGAATCAAACTTGATCTTACTCACCCAGTCAGACCACCGCTGGGCGGCTCTTAATGGGTTCTTATTCCAGGCAGTTTTTATGGATAGACTGTAGTCTCTTACATCTCGAACTATATGCACTACCCTGGCCTTAGGATAGAGTTCGAATAACAACGGAATATGTGTAATATAACCAGGTGACTTGTCACCCCAAATGCCATTTGAATGATAATCCACACCGGCATCATGTCTTAATAATGCCTCAAATACTCCGGCCACCGTATAGTTCTGACAATAAGAGTACCAGGTTTCACATGAAATTAATTGACCGTGGTGCCGGGTACCCTCATACTTCATGTAAAAGAAGTAGGGGATCTTAAGATTGGATTTATAAAATTTCTTAAAATTCTCAAAGTCCGACAAGTCCCCGTAAGATTCCCATCGCCTTACCCAAAAAGGCAGAAACCCGGTTTCCACCAAAGGTATTCCAACTTTATCATGCTGTAATAATAGCCCCCTTAGTAATTTGGTTCCGGATCTTGGCATACCCACAATAAATAAAGGGCCGGTAAAGCTATGGTGTTGGTTCATGTAATATTGGTTTGGTAATCTATAAAATTAGATTAATACACCTGGACTTAAGTCGATTTATCTCAAATTTAAATGATATCTGCTATTATAAATTGATTCTAATTACAAATTGCAATATTAACAACAAGACAGTTACCGGAAATTTATCCTTAAATTATATCTTTAACGCTTTCCAAATAAATACCTATTGATGTCAACCCAGTGGTTATGGTTCAGGTTAAGATCAATGTCGTGGTCCGAGGTGGTTTTTCGGATCCGGGAAGCGTTACAGCACAAGTATGAACAACTTTTTCACATTGGTAAGACCCCTAAGATTTCAGGCTATACCATTGAACCTTCAATTCTACAAATAGAAGAATTTCCCTACAAAAAGGAGGAAAATCTTAAAATATTTGACCGCCAGTTTGAATATCATAGCGGGATTAACTGGCATCTTGATATCAGTAGCAACAAGATCTTTCCAAAGAAGTATTCACGAAATATCAAACTCAAAAACATTGAATTAGGAGATGTAAAATATACCTGGGAGATAAATCGAATGCTGTTTTTACCTAATATTTGCCTGAAATACCGCCATACCGGACGGCGGGAACTCCTGGATAAATTTGTAGAGTCAACCGAGTCATGGATCAAGGAAAACCCTTATCTAATTGGTGTCAATTGGTTTAGAAACATCGAAGTAAGTATCAGGCTGATCAATTGGGCTCTTTGCTGGGAAATTATTGATGTTCAAAGGGAAACCACCAATAACCCGGAATTCAAGAAATTTGTATTCGATAAGTGGCTGCCTGCAATTTATCTGCATTGTAAGTTTTCTTATAAAAACCCCTCGTTGTTTTCCTCCGCCAACAATCACCTGGTATCTGAGGTAGCTTCCCTGTTTATAGCGACCAGTATCTGGAAATTTCCTGAATCATCAAAATGGAATCAGTACAGTAAAGCTATGCTCGAAAGAGAAATAGATAATCAGCATTCCCAAAACGGAGTTAACCTGGAAGAAGCTTCCGGTTACATACAATTTACCGCTGATTTTTTCTTACTAAGCTTGATTTTTGCAAATAAAACCAACAACCTTTTTTCCGAGCAATACAAGGACACTTTACAAAAGTCCCTCCACTATATTTTTCATATGATTGATATGAAAGGAAATCACTTGAATTATGGTGACAGCGATGACGGCAGGGCTTTTATGATCGAATCAGAACCAGAATTTAATAATTTCAGCTCCCTGCTTACCTCTGGAGCAATTATTTTTAAAGATTCTATTCTTAAATCCAAATGTGCCGGATTCGATAGTAAAAATCAAATACTGTTTGGGCAGGAAGGTCGTTTAACCTTTGAGAGTATCCACTCTTCCAGTGGTCCAGGTACCACAAAATTTTATCCAGATGAAGGTCACTTCCTTTTCCGAAAAGAAAGTGGACCTTCAAATGAAATTCTGTTACATTTTGATGCGGCACCGCTAGGATATTTATCGATCGCGGCTCATGGTCATGCAGACGCACTTTCGTTAATTCTGCATGTAGACGGATGTCCGGTATTAGTTGATCCAGGTACCTACACCTATAGATCAGGTAGACAATGGAGAAAATACTTCATTGGCACACTTGCACACAACACTATTCGAATTGATGAGACCGATCAGGCTAAATCTGTAGGACCAACTTTATGGATATCCCACTACCAGGTATTGGTAAATGAATACTGGATCTCTGATGATATCGATTATGTAGAAGCGCAACACAATGGTTATGACAGGCACAAAGTAAAACATACACGCAGAGTCACCTTTCACAAAAACCAAGATTTGTTCAAAGTCAGGGATCGAATCGAAGTATTTGACAAAAGGGAGCATTTGGTAGAAATCCCCTGGCATTTGGGGCCGGGAATTCAGGTAGAACAAAACAAAACATCCTTCTTATTGAAGTCTGGAAATTTACGTCAGGTGGTTCTTTCTGTTCCCGATAATGACCTCAATTATGAACTAACTAAGGGAAGTGAAAAACCGATATTAGGTTGGTATTCCTCCGGTTTTCAAGTAAAAACACCCAGTAATGTTTTATATAGTAGATTTAAGATCTCCGAGAATACTACCCTGGAGCATACCATTCAAATTAAGCCTTACTCAGTTTCTTGATATTATCATTCGGAGTTTTTCTTTAATAACCAACCAAATGAACCAGGAATTTGTCACTAGATATCTCTTCCAAAGGCGGGTCGGCTCCTGAAGTAACCTATAAAGCCATTCCAAACCTATTTTCTGCATCCATAAAGGCGCCCGTTTAACTTTCCCGGCAACCACATCAAAGCTTCCGCCAACGCCCATTATGAAATTTACGCTTGACAAGATGTGCTTATTCTTATTTAGAAAAATTTCCTTTTTAGGCGATGATATGGCCACAAACAAAATATTTGCCCCACTATTAGCAATTGAATTTGCAATTTCTTTTTCTTCCTCCTGCTTAAAATATCCGTTTCGGTATCCTGCAATAATTTCCTTTGAATACTGATTACAATATTTGTCAACCACCGCCTGAACAACCTCCTCCTTTGCTCCAAAAAAATATATCTTATAGTTGTTGCGGTAGGATAGCTCAACCAATCGCTGCATCAGATCCACTCCAGCAACCCGTTCCTTAAGCGGTTTTCTTAGTAACCTCGATGCCCATATGACGGATTGGCCATCCGCGTTAATTATGTCACAAGCCCTAACCGCTTCATTCAGCTCATGATCCCTTTGCATATTTACAATCTTGGCGGCGTTTACCACCACATGGTGTAATTGCCTCCGATCACTTATTGCCTCTGAAACCACCTCGGTGGTTTCGGTCATGGATAAATTGTCAATAGGACAATTTAGAATTACTTGCCGCATATCGCTTTGATTGATTTTCTAAACCTAAAGGTAATTCAAAATAATCCTAATCTTGTTCAGTACCCTGTTAAACATATTTCATGGTATATTTCATAAAACTATTGGAATAATATACTATTTAGGTTGAAAATTTTAACTATTTCAATATAATTTATAGATTTTTCTATTTATTGGTAAATAAATTATCCCATATAAGTTTCTATTCTAGTAAAATTTTCCTACCTTTAGATTCTATATAATTATTTTTATATTTTATATAATTTTATTCACTACATCTATTGGACACTTTTAAAGAACAAACTAGATTCCAGGAGTACAGTCCCAATAAAACCTCCGAGGATTCCGCAAAATCGAATGGCTTTAGTTATCCTGCTACGGAAACTAAGCCCAGACCTAAGAAATTTCTATTTAACAGGTACCTGCCGATATTAATTTTTGATTTGATGGCGCTCACCTTAGTGCTCCTGGTTACTTACGAATTTACCAGTGATCGCTTAATAAAAGGTCTCAGCTCAACACCGGAGTATCTTTCATTGCATCTAGACAGGGTTATATTTTATGCCTTTATAGTCATTCTGGTGCTGGTTAACTTTTTAATCAGCAATTTGTATAAACATTCCATTATTGTATCTAAGGCCAAGCAGTTTTACCTGATTGCCAGATCCTTTTTGATTACTGCTAATATAGTCATCCTCTTTTCATTTCTATTTCTCAATTATACCGTTTCAGAATCACTGAAGGATTTTCTGATATGGTTCACCGTTTCCGGTATATTTATATCATTTACCTTAAGACTGATATTCAAGTATTTAATCAAGAACAACCAATTTTTAAGCACTGCCAGACCCCCAAAGAGACTGATTATTATTGGTGCGGGAGAAATTGCCAAATTGTATGCAGCCAGAATGAATAGCCTTTACGGAATAAAGAAGCTGGTCTTTCTGGATGACGATGAAGAGAAATTGGGTTCACAGATCTTCGGATTTCCCGTAATTGGCAAACCTGAAGAAGTTGGATTTCAGGCTATTACTATCCGGGCTGATGAAATCTGGATTACAATTTCAAATATTGCCAAAGAAAGACTGCTAGAAATCATTAAATACTCCAAGCGAACAGGTCTGCCAATTAAAGTAATATCCAGTCAATATAACTTAATGTTTACCGGAATGTATGAAAAAAGTCACGATCTGCTGACTACCATCCCACTTCATGTACATAATAACGCCAGACCCTTAATTGATTCTATAAAGCGTTTCGTCGATATCATAGGTGCGTTAATCCTCCTGACAGCTGCCTTAATTCCTGGCCTAATTATCGCGGCCTTGATTAAGATGGACTCTCCAGGACCTGTATTTTACCGGTCATTTCGAGTAGGTGCCAGGGGTTCGCTCTTTAAGATGTACAAGTTCAGGTCTATGTCTGTTAATACGGAGTACAAGCACAAGGAGGAAGCTTTAGAAAGGTTGAAGGAGGGCAAACACATGGGCAAAGTGGTTAAAGACCCAAGGATTACTAGAATTGGTAAGTTTATTCGAAAATACAGCCTGGACGAATTACCCCAATTGTTGAATGTTTTAAAAGGTGATATGAGTCTGGTAGGTCCACGACCGTGTTTTGAATACGAGATGAAAATGTTTGAAGAGTGGCATCATCGAAGATTCCTGATGAAGCCTGGTATTACGGGTTTATGGCAGGTCACCGGTAGACAGATTAATGATATATTACTGGATGATGCCATGACCACCGACGTCTTTTATACGGATAACCACTCATTGTGGATGGATCTAAGAATCCTGTTTAAAACCATACCGGTGGTCTTATACGGCAGAGGGAATTAACGCTCCTGTTGCTGCTCACCCTTCCCCCTATTTAGAGTATGCGGATTTGCCGCGCCTGGCAGCTCCTAACAATGCTTCCTGTACCGGATGTGCATAGGCATAAAAAAATGGTACTCCGTGGAATCTCCATTCAAACATCTCCTGGTTAGAGAGTAGTTTTCGCAAAAATGGGTGTAGTTTTCGCTGGTAGCCTGTTTTATCAGGCAATGTAAGGATGTGATCTATTGTTTTACCATCATTAAATTTTAATCGGACCGGGATTTTACTCAGCTCAAAACGTGTGGGATATGCTGCACTCTCAATTAGAAAATCTTCCGGAGAGTGGGTTTGGGTCATACACTGATAGTACCTGGTTCCACACCCCAGAATAAGGGTTCGTTTGGAGGCCATTTTATCAAAGGGGCTCCCCTTGCCACACCCTGTAATACATTTCTCGTGGTCTGCAATTATTTCCTGTGACAAAGGACCCAGTGCAGCTATTCTATGGGTTGGATGGGCGCTTACTTGGACCTCGGGATGCTTTCTAAAAATTTCAGTCAACAATCCCATTTGGGAGGGCGTTCGATCTACCTGGAACTCACCATGATCAGTGTAATAACGGTTTATATCGTAGTTATACTTCCGATCACCAAAAAAAAAAGCTGGCATTACCAGTGTTTTAGAGTCCCCACATATCCTTTTAAACAGGTGCAATAAATCAGTTAATTTTCCCTGGTAGTTTGGAAGCATGTTGCTATAGGAACTGTGGACCATTAATATTTCATAATTTGTGGGTAGTTTGGAAGTTAATTCCTGAAATAAATCCTCCTCGCTAAACGTCCCATAAAACTGCTTTTTATACCTTGCCAGTTTTTTCTCAATCTTATATTGTACCAGCTTAAGTTCATTGCGTTGATGTTGGCCAAGAAATTTACGTACCAGGTAGTAAAGCTTTGATTTCATGGTATTGATAAGGCTCTAAAAGTGGTTGTGTCAAATTCATCAAAAGTTGCAAAGTAATATTTCGATTGTTCGTTTGCAACATACTTTAGAAAGGACTCCAAACTCCTGCTATTTTGAGCTGTAAACAGTTTGGAATGACCGATTGAAACAACGGGAATATCGCAATCCAGATGTTCATACTTTTTCTCGATTCGTTCTAAAGCTTTGATCATCTGCTTCCCTGTGCATTGGTTGAAGTCCAATTTCCAGGCATGCTTTTTAGTTAGTAAACCCTTGAGTTTGCTAACGGTGGATTTTGTTTTCTTTTCAGCACTTTGTGTGGCTGCACTGTAGCCAAACTTTGAGGCAGGATGTTTGTGTTTACTTGCCTGGTTGAGTCTAAAAAGTCGATTGCGTGTAATGAAATGCCAAATCGATCTTTCCTCACAATAAATAGGTATCTCTAATAATTTGCCCTCCAGGCTGTTCCGGCAAACATCATTGGGATCTATATACCATGGAATCAAATCGCTATGAGCATTACTGTAGTCGAATTGAACGATTTTATCCCATTTCCCATACTTCCATACTGAGGTGTCGATCTTAATACCATTGTTGATCAATGCCTGAACAATATTATATGACGGACTCATGGACCAGTTTGCCGCCCGAAATACACTGCAGCGGTAATCAGGTTGAACGGGTTGGATCAATTCCTCTAAGAATGATTTACAAATCCCGATAATCTCGAATAACCGGTCATATGGCAGCTCAGCCAAACTATACTCCAACCAGTTTTGATCCCAGCTGCCATTACTGAATTTTGACCCAAAATAGGAGGAGTGGATATGCAGCTGAACATCATGTCCAGATAGAATTGCCTGCTGCAATTGTTGCTTGATCTGATTGAAATAAAAGACATCTTCATTGTGCTCTTGCCAATATTCCTTGAACTTGATAATTTCCGCCACGTCTGCCATTATGGTTAGTTTGGCTCCGTATTGGTCAAAAAGGCGCAACAAGCGTTCGGTTGGTTCCACCATCAGTTCATAGGGGCACCCATCTCCATTTCCATGGATTTCATAATCTAATGTAAACAGACAACCGAACATCTAGAAGTGGTTATACCAGTGCGTCTTTAAGCATTGACGTCTTGTCAACTTTTCCGGTAGAAGTTTTCGGCAAAACTGCTTTAAACTCAAAAATTTCCGGAATCATATATTTGGGTAATGTTTCAGCACAAAAGGTGCGAAGTTCTGCGGCATCGATGGTGCTGTCAGCTTTTAGTGCAATCACCGCCTTAATCCTGTTGGTGATCAGGTCGTCTGGTATGGCAAGCACAGCGACTTCTTTCACTTGAGGGTGCGAATAAATTGCGGTTTCGATTTCTCCGATTTCTATTCTGTAACCACGGCTCTTAATCATATGATCAATCCTTCCCTTATAAATAAAGTTACCTTGCTCATCCAGTTGAACCAGGTCTCCTGTTTTATATGCTTGATCATAAAAATTATTTTCCAGTGGATTCTTTATGAATACTTTTTTGGTTTTCTCTTCATCTCCCCAGTATCCTTTTGCAACACAAGTCCCACGTGCAATTAATTCTCCCTCTATCCCCGGTTCTGTAATATGAACGCCGTCTTTGGAAATAACAAACACATCCATATTCTCACAACATTTACCTATTGGTATTGGTGCGGTTTGCTCGGCCGGAATAACCGGCACCGGATAGTATGTTATTACATTAGTTTCGGTGGGTCCATAAAGATTGAAGAATTCAGGGTGAGGAACCAGTCGCATAAGGTCCCTAAGGAACTTAGTAGGAAATACCTCACCTGCAAAAATGACCTTCCTCAAACATGAAAGATTACGTTGGTCTAATTGACCGTGATTCACCATCATCGTTAAAATAGAAGGCACAGAATACCAAACCGATATCTGATGTTGCTCTATCCAAGCCGAAAGCCGGGGAGGGAACATAGACAAAGTTTCAGGAACCAAATACAAAGTACCACCCGCCTTAGCTGCTACATAAATATCAAAAATTGATAAATCAAAATGGAATGGAGCATGGCTTGAAAAATTATCGGAAGATTGTACCTCCATTGCATCATGAGCCCAATTCACAAAAGTCAACGAATTGAGATGAGTTATCATTACTCCTTTAGGATTGCCCGTGGAACCCGAAGTGTAAATGATATAAGCCAAATCGCTATGATCCGATACATTCTCAATAGCTAACTTTGGCATTTCCAGAACATCTGTCCACAATAGATTTATTAGCGGTAGTTCATCCACTTCCTTTTGGGTATCTGTGAAAATTACTACTTCCAGGGATTCAGTTGTCTTGGCCAATTCGTGCATCACCGGAGTTTTCGCGGTGGAAGTTAAAAGGCATCTAATGGTGCAATTGTCAATTATATAACCTAGTCTGGAAACAGGGGCTTGTGGGTCCAACGGTACGTAGACTGCTTCTGCCTTTAGAATCCCATAGATACTGATAAGTGAGGGAATTGATTTATTGATATATATTCCAACGCGCTCGCCCCGTTTTACACCTTGTTGCACTAAAGCATGAGCCACCTGATTGCTTAGCTCGTCTAGTTGTCTATAGGACAGTGAATTATCCTGATAAACAACTGCTGTTTTCTCTGGAGACAAACGCGCACTTTCAATCAATAGGTGCTGAAGTAGATATCCCATCAATCCATTGGTTTAGGGCTTACAATTTTTTTTCTACCATGGTGGCAATTGATTCTATGGTAGCGAAATTCTCCGGGACCAGTTCCATATCATCTATTTGCACAGATAGGTTTTCTTCCAAAAATCCGATTAATTTCATAATCCCCAGCGAATCGATTATACCGGATTCAATGAGTTGGTCGGTGTCAGACAATGTACTGTGCTGATTATCGGAGATCAACTCTGAGATCACATAGTTCTTAATTGATTCTTTTACGTTCATTTTGATTGAATTTGATTCCAAGTTTACAATAATAATATTACTTCCTTTTACTTATTCCACCGGTAATCCAGCCAACTTGGCAACTGTGTTCCTTAAAGTTTCTGATGTTCCGGCCCATATGCTGAATGATAAACTGTCTCTTAGGTCTTGCTGATGAAAAGATTCCAGAAGATATCCGCGAACGCCAAAGATCTGCATAGCGTCCAGTTCAAATTTTATAAAGTTGTCAGTTACGAAAATTTTGGCAATTGCAGCATCCTGAGCATGTGGTTGCAATGAGGTACCATTGCCTAACCTCGATGCCATATCGTAAATCACCAGGCGCGAAAGCTTATACCTTTGGATCATGTTGGCAATCTTACTGGAGATCTGCTGAAATGAACCAATAGGCTTATCAAACTGCGTTCTGGACTTAGCTCTTTCTATACATGACTTTAAACCCCTGGCCATGGGACCAAGAGCGGTAGCAGTCAATATAGCCCGTTCCCACAAAGTGGACTCCGTCAGTACTCTGAGACCTCCGCCCTTAACCCCCAGAATGTTGCTTTTGGGTACCCTAACATTATCAAATATCAATTCGCCCATTCTAACCGTACGAAGTCCCATTTTATCAAACTCTTGCCCATGTGATGCTCCATCCCAATCCATATCCACTAAGAATGCTGTTAGGGAAAACGGGCTTCTGGTTTTAGTAGTTTTAGCGAAAACAATAGCCAAATTCGCGTATGGCGCGTTGGTTATATATTGCTTGGTACCATTAAGAATGAAGTCATCCCCATCAGCGATCGCATTAGTTTCCATAGAATACGCATCACTGCCTGAGGTATTTTCAGTAAATCCATAGGCGGCCATGGATTTTCCTGACATCAGGTCAGGTAAATATTCGGCTTTTAACTGGTCAGACCCGAACATATTGATGGTATTCTGAATGCCACAAATCTGGTTACAAAGCGCGTAGTTGAAACCGCCATCCCGACAACCCTCTCCCAGGCCCTCCATAGCAGCCACCAAATGGGTTACGGGCACTTCATTTCCCCCTAAACTATTGGGCATAAGCAACCGCAAAAAGCCTGAATCAGCAACGCGCTTCCAACGCTCAGGGGAAAATTCTCCCTCTAAATCTCTTTTAGGAGTATCGCCATTTAATTTTTCTGCAAATTGAAGATAATTTTCCCGGATTTCCTCCAAATCAGGGTCGTGCCAAGGTTGCATAAGGATATGATAGTAAAATTAAATTACCAATAGGTTTCTGAAGGTTTTGATAAGTCTGTGCCAAAAGCAGCTTTCCCCAGATAGAACAAGCACTCATCACTGGTAGCTGGCATCAACCCACCGCAGCGGGCTTCCCTAAAATATCTTTCAAGAGGCATTCGCCTGGAAATGGTGCTCCCTCCACAAGTTCTGATTGCTTCGGAAGTTAATCTGGGTCCTAATTCACTTACCATAAATTTAGCGTGATGAATGGCCATATTGGCTTCCGGGGTTCCCGGACGTTCAGTTACCAGTCGAGCGGCATCGTAAGTCACCCTCCTGGTGGCTTCAAGCTGAGCATACAATTCACCAACCTTATGCTGTATACGACTGTCCTCAGATAGCGGTGTTTGAGTACCCGGTATTTTTTTAGTCTTAAGATATTCAACCATAAATTCGAAAGTTGCAGAACAGATCCCCAGGTATACACCATTATATCCACCTACCAGCCAATGTGGTTCCCTGGCAATTTTATAAAGGGCCATTCCTTCGCTGCCCAGAAAAAGAGCCTCGGTAGGTACAAAGCAATCTTCGAAATAAACCGGGTTAGTTGATGTGGCTCGCATTCCCAGTACATCCCAGGTGAATTCAACTCTTGCATTGGGATTTTCCTTATCAACTACCAGAAATGATACTGCCGGAGTTTCGGACTCGCTGTCTGCCACCCTTGCGGCTACTACATAGTAATCGGCATAGCCAGCCATGGATACCCAATTTTTAACACCGTTGATTACGAATCCCCCATCGACCCTGTTGTAGGTGGTCTTAAGTTTACTAAAATGGGCACCGATACCCGGTTCTGATGAGGCAGATGCAAAAATTTTCTTTTCTTTTATAGACTGATCATAAACCCAGGTTATAAATCCTTTCATTCTTTCTTCCCTGGTACCTCCTATCCCATCAATTTGCAGCTCTGATAGACTTCCCACCGCGATATTGTGCATATTAAAGGTCAAACCAGTGGATGCATCTCCCTTCGAAAGTTGTTCCAGTGCCCGGGTGTAAGTTAGAAAGTCAGCCCCCATCCCACCGTATTCAGTGGGTATCATAATTCCAAGTAAACCTGCTTCTTTTAGATCGTCAAAATTCTCTACTGGAAATGAACCCTCAACATCGTATTTTGCAGCGCGAGAAACGAATTTTTGACCCAGCTCCCGGCATAATTCAATAATCTGGTTATTGTTAATACCGGTTTTAATATTCTTGTGTTCATTTTGATTCATAATCAATGAATTTCCAGCTTCTCATTATTTTAGTTATATTATACCTTGCAATTATGCAATTTAACTGAAAATATGCAATTATCAAAAGTAATTAGCTTATTTCCATATTGTTCAACACAAAGTGTTGACTACCACTTAATCGATTTGTAGAATTCTGTTCTCAGTTTATCCACTATATACAAAGTTACCCTCCAACCAATTTGAAATAGCACCACAAATTTCTTTACGATCTTCCTCAAATATCTGTACGTGTCCCATCCGGGGGAGGTATTTTAAGGTGATCAGGTTTTTAGAATCAATCTTAGGAAACATTTCATTAAATTGCTTTGCACCATTGAACTTATCACTCATCCCAGCAGTATAGATATATAGTAATTTAACTTCTCGACTCAATAATGATTTCAAAATAACTGTAGAATCTTCGATATCCAGCTGCTTGTAATCAACAAGTCCGCTTTGGTCTCCTTCTAAACTTGATTCATTCGAGTGTTTAATTAACGGTAGTAAACGGAGTTTTGAAAGAATTACCCGGCCCATTTTTTTTACAAGTTTCCTGCTAAAAATTAATCTCAAACGATATCCCCTGGTAATATATGCGTGACCATCTATTAAGAACACACCCACTACATCAGGATCGTGCCTGGCATAAATAAATGAATCCTCTGCTCCTGAGCACAATCCACCCAGAACATATTTTTTAATACCGTATTCATTCTTTAAAAACTTGACCGCATGATCGATATCCAATTTTGTACGGACACTTAAGGGTTTTCCGGTATCCAGTTGCTCGCTGTTGCCAATTCCGCCCAGGTCGAACCTCAAGCATACCAATCCTTTTTTTGCAGATTCGCGGGCCACAAGAGTATATAGTCTAAATGGACCGGCTTTTGGTGTGAATCCCGCGGTAACCAGAATGACAGCAACATCGGGCTTTGATTCATTTGCAGGAATCGTAACAATTCCATTTAGGCGTCCTAACTCACCAAATTGGCAACAAAACTCCTTAATCGCATCCATTTCTTAACATTTCTTCTAACGCACTTAAAATACGCTTGTCAATTATTGCAGTGGAAAAAGAATCCGAGTCGCTCCAACCGCAGTTTACTTCCAACTCATTACAATTCGAATCAAAGAATCCAGACCATTTATCCCTTTCCTCATTGCTAATTGCTCCAGTAGTAAGTAGTTGGAAAAGTTTGGTTTTCTCGGAAAGCTCAACAGAATTAAAGTTAAGGGTTCGTAGCTTCTTCAGTGTCAGATCCGAAAAGGTAATTCCTACTAATTCTTCCACTCCAAGATTATTAGTTGGTTTGTTAAGTCCACGCAGGGTCCTTGCTCTCCAAACTTTAATTTTCATAATATTCGCGAGGTCATTATAGTAGGTCTCTCCATCCATCACCGGGTCCCAAAGTACCCAATGTTCAACCTGTTTCTTAGATAATGCTTTTAATGCCAACAGCGCGCCCATTCGAATACCTAAAACCTTAACCTGCGCTCCTGTCTGTCGCTGAAGTTCTTCATAGGAGTGTTCAATGTCCGATACCCATCGCTCGATGGTTGCTTCCCGGTCCTCACCCATTGAATCGTTGGTTCCAAAATAGTCGAAACGCATCACTGGAACTCCTGAGTCCGCCAGCTGATCCCCGAGAATCTTCAATAAAAAATAGCATCGCTTATAAGCTCCCCCAATTGGTGGACATATTAATACCGCCTGGTCATTCTTTAATCCTTCTCTGAGGTGAAGCAACCCATAAAGGTCTGAATCCGGGCCGAAAAAATATGACTTGATTGGCTTTACAGAATTTAGTTCCAAACTACCGCTGGCACTAACATCCGGAGAAACAACCCTTCCTAATTGCGTATCACAAATACCAGCCAATACATGCAGCGATTCTCGCAAAATACTTAAGCCATCCAGCTGCACCCCCATGGTTTCATGCACCTTACTTATCATTTCCATAGCCAGTAATGAATCGCCTCCAATCGCCAAAAAATTGTCATATAGACCAACTTCTTTTTTGTGAAGTAAATCCGACCATAAAGCCGCCAATGCCTTTTGTGACTCAGTCCTGGGCTTTTCAACCGGCTCACTGGTTTTAATATCCTCATTTTGCAGCCTCTTCCGGTCAACTTTGTTGTTTAAATTTAACGGAAGGGCATCAAGTTCGACATAGAATGATGGAATCATATAATCCGGGACGTGTTGGACCATATGTTGACGTAAAGACTCGGCACCTATTTGATAACGGTCCTTTTTGACATAGTAAGCAACCAGAGTATTAGAAACCGGACCATTAATTTTTTCAACCACCACAGCATCTTTCACCCCAGGGGATTGCCGTAAATGGTATTCAACTTCTCCAAGTTCTACCCTCATTCCATGAATTTGAATTTGGAAATCTTCCCTTCCCAAAAGTTCAAGTTCTCCAGCTGCCGTCAACCGGCCAACATCACCTGTTCGATAATATTTTATACCGTCCAAAGTGAAGAATTTTTTTTCTGTTAAATCCGGTCGATTTAAATAACTACTTGCAACGCCATTTCCCCCTATGCAAACCTCTCCGGCGACACCGATTGGAACTATGTTACCATCTTTGTCTAAAAGTAATATCGAAACATTTTTAAAAGGTCTTCCTACGTAGGTTTTCTCCACTGGACGAACAGGATCAATTTCATAAGTACAACCCATGCAGGCAATTTCACTGCAGCCATAGATTACATACAACTCCGTAGTCTGAAAAATAAGTTGTAGACTTCTTAGTAAATCAGGGGGAACCATATCCCCTCCAGACGAAAGGTGCCTGAGTCCACTGAACATTGAATAATCGTCGACATTCCGATTTATATATTTTACCAATTGTTTTAATAGACTAGGGCCAGCATGCACAAATGTCACCTCACTCAGCGTTCCAACCATGGCCTTAGCATCAAGAATGTGTTGAAGATCCAGGATTCTTAAGGTACCGCCGGCAACCAGCGGTGAAAGCAATTCGAACATACTAATACTAAAAGTATAGCTGGCCAGGGCCGGCATTATGTCGGCTTTACTGAATCCATACTTATCCTGAGATACCCTTATATAATGGTTTAAGTTTGAATAGGTTCCCAGTGATCCCTTCGGCATTCCGGTGGTACCTGAAGTATAATATATGTAAGCAGTTCCATCAGGTTCTATGGTACTGTTTGGATTACTATTAGATTGCCCTGCCAGTTCTTTATTTGCATCCAGCTCAACAATTCTTATGTTTCCGCCAAAATCATGTTTCTTCAAAATAGCAGATTGGGTGATTACCATCTCAGGATTCGTATCATTTATAATCGTCTTAATTCGATATTCCGGATGAGATGGATTCAGCGGAACATAGACTGCTCCTGCTTTTAAAATAGCTAATAGCGTTACGGCGATATGTACTGATGGTTCCAAGCAAACTATCAAACGGCTTTCAGGACCAACGCCATTTCCAATAAGGAAATTTGCCAGCTGATTCGATTTGTGATTTAATTCCTGGTAGGTTAGGCT
This sequence comes from Cyclobacteriaceae bacterium, assembly GCA_021604845.1. Classification (GTDB taxonomy): domain Bacteria; phylum Bacteroidota; class Bacteroidia; order Cytophagales; family Cyclobacteriaceae; genus SZUA-3. The sequence goes on along the minus strand of BQJT01000050.1, from coordinate 7,857 downwards.
TTGTAGTTTGTCACTAACTGCCAGCTTATCACTCTGATTAACGGCATGTTCCTCTATGTCAAGATGCAATGGCCTGGATAACGGGTCCCAGCTGCCACCATTGCAGGTTTGTCTATACCATTCATTTTCTAATGGGCTAAACAAGTTTAATTCAGCCAGTGGCGCACTGGCACCGGCTTCAAGGATCGAGACTAAAAGATTGTTATAATGCTTTGTTAACCTTTCAATGGTGCTGGAAGTAAATAAATTGCTGTTGTAAACCAGATAAGTAGAAACCGAATCGATATCATTAATTTCCAGTTGTAAATCCGGTTGATGAAGCTCTTTATGTGCTACTGGAGTTGTCCGAATTAAACCTCCATCAATTGTTTCACCATTGCTATTTTTACCTCTAATTACTACTCGAACCTGGTTATAAGAGGCCCGTTGTTCTGTTCCCCCTGAAATAACTTCTAAAACCTCCTGGCACATTTTTGAAAACGGTAATTCACCATTTGTGAAAAAACTGCTATTTATTACCCTAGTGCTTTTCCGGTTGATCAAAAGTGAAATTGGTATCTGTTTTTGTCCGGTATACCGGTAAAGCAAGGCGATGAAGGCGGATACTAACATAACGTCCACCTGTTCACGGCTTTGACTACTTAAGAAGTGATGAATACTGCTATCAAGATGAAGCTGCATGATAGACTTGTGATATCCAGAAAAACTAGAAGTCTTCTGTGTATCATAAGGCAACTTTAGTGATAACCTCTCGGGCTCCCTGCCAGGACTGTTTGTGTAAATTGACACTACTTATTAATACTCAAATTTCACGAATAGCTGGTAAAACAAAAGTGGATGTACTAACTGCAGGGTGAAGATGTTTTGAATTAACTAGTGGTAATCCAGCCTCAAATATAATAATTCCACAGCGAATGAAAATCCATTTACATATTTTTATAGCTTTGATGCTTTATGAGAAATGTAAGTTTTCTCCAGCGAAATATAAATTTTTTCCAGTATTAAGTCATAAAAGTAAATTTCTAACTTAAACAGACGTGCTCTAGAAATTCAAGTACGTAATAATAAATTTTCTTATGTCGAACTTTTTTAATGACAACACTGATCTCAAATTTCAATTTGACCAACTTGAATTGGAAGAGGTAGTAGAAATTTTAGAGCATGAATACACCTATACAAAGCAATACATAACTGCACCCGGAGATTACAGCGAGGCAATAGAAAATTACCAGAATGCGCTTGAAACCCTGGGCGATCTGGCGGGCAACTTCATCGCTCCTCGGGCAAAAATGGTTGACCTGGAGGGTGCCCATCATCAAAACGGTGCTGTACAATATGCACAGGGAACAAAAGAGGCGCTTGTACAACTAGCACAAGGTGGATTTATGGGAGTAATCATTCCTCACCAGTATGGAGGATTGAATTTCCCTGCTACCATCTACTTTATGATGATTGAAATTATTTCCAGGGCAGATGCATCATTGATGACGCTATTCGGATACCAGGACGTTGGAGAAGCCATCAGTAAATTTGCACCTGAAGAAGTTGCTGAAAAGTTTCTTCCTAAATATACCCTTGGTGAACACACCGGGTCAATGGTAATGACCGAGCCTGGTGCGGGATCAGATCTTCAAGCTATTAAGTTAAAAGCCTATCAGGACAAACAGGGACAATGGCGGTTAAAAGGCGAAAAGCAGTTCATTTCAAATGGTTGCGGTGATGTACTACTGGTGTTAGCAAGATCTGAGCCTGACACAAACAACATGTTTGGCCTTAGTCTCTTTGCCTGCCACGGGGGCGATAGTGTCCAGGTAAACAGAATCGAAAACAAGATGGGCTTACATGGATCTCCAACCTGTGCTTTGTATTTTGACGATGCCCCGTGTTACCTGGTAGGAAAAAGAAGGCATGGTTTGATCCATGTACTTTACATCTTAAACCACGCACGCTTTAGTGTGGCTGCTCAGGCATTAGGTATCGCAGAAGCAGCTTATCGAGAAGCACTTGAATATGCCAAGATCAGAGAACAATTCGGTAAAACCATCTACAGTATACCTTCTGTGGCCAATTTACTGATCGACATGCGGGTTACCATCGAATGTAACAGAACACTGTTATATGCGGCTAGTCAGTGGCTTGATTTACGGAACAAACTTGAAGAGAAACTGGTATCACTAAAAGAATCGGGTGCAGAACGTACAAAAGAACAGGCCCGGTTTAAAGAGGCTGCTAAAATTGTTGATATGCTTTCACCCATGGTTAAATATATCATCACCGAAGACGCCAACAAGATTTGCTATGATGCACAACAGGTTCACGGTGGAATGGGATATATGAAAGAGATGGAAATTGAAAGACTGGTTCGGGATGTACGCATTACCACCATATACGAGGGTACTTCGCAGATTCAAATATTGGCAGCGGTAAAGGGGGTTTTGACCAATGTCCTTGGGGATCATTTTGATAAGTATGAACAGACCTCCTATCCGGAAGAATTGCAAGGTGCCCTGAACAAATTAATCGAAATACGAAGCATATTTGAACATTGCCGTACTTTAATAATCAATCATTCAGATAAACCATTTCGAGAACTTGCCTCCAAAGACCTGGTTGATATGTACGCGGCTATTTATACCGGTCACATGGTTTTAAAACAAGTAAATGAGGATGGTCGAAAAAACATGATACTCCAGCGATTTTTAACTGAAGCGCTAGGTAGGGCGCATAAAAGTAAAGTGTGCTTGATGCAGGAAAAATTTATGGATCTAGATTCTACCGATGAATTCTGTACTTAGGACCAACTTAGCATTTAACTTGTAACCCTGGTAAACAAGTTTGGTTAAACTACTTACAATCGATTTCACGGATTATTGATAATTCTCTTTTCAGTTATCTGTCAAGGTTGTTTCTATTGTGGAATTTTTAGGCCAAAATGGCGAGAAAGTGTGCGATTCCAAAAAAAAGGATTCGAACTTAGCTACTATTTCGGTGTGTAAATGCGATACATCCGACTGCTCGGAATGGTCGAGATATAGGTCATACAGCTGAATTGGCTTTTCAGGTGCCAGCTGAATGGCTTTCCAATTATTCCATCTAGCCGCCCACATTAATTCAGGTTGATACCCCTCCCAGTACAATATTCTGCTTGGCATCGATGGAATATTTTCAGTGAGTAGAGGCCAAACACTGATACCATCAACATTTGTTGATAAATCAATACCCAGTAGATCAGCTATAGTTGGCATAACATCCGGCAAGTACCAAACCTCATCACTGGTAACACCTGCGGCAATGCGTTCCGGATACTTAACAATCATGGGGACTCTTAAACCACCTTCATAAAACTGGTGCTTGCTGCCCTTGAAACGACCGTTACTTTTGAACCTACTGATAGGAAATTCCGGAGCGCCATTATCTGAACAGAAAAAAACCATAGTATTCCTGTCTAATCCTAACTCTCCTAATAACTTCATTATTTTACCCACAGAGCTATCCAATAGGGATACCATAGCCGCGTAATTTTTTTCTTCTTCTGTCCAGTTATAATCCTTGTAAATTCCCTGATCTGGAATTTCATAATTGTTATGCGGAAGGGTAAATGGCAGGTATAAAAAGAACTTTCTGTCCAGGTACCTCCGTATAAAATCCAGGGCTTCCTCCTCAAACAAGTTATGGGAGTATTTCTCCTTTTTGTCATCAAGATTCTCCTTGATGACTATTTCAGTATCGTTCTTCCACAATTTTTCTGCAAAATGATCATGCGCTTTGTCCTGATTCAGATAACCGAACCATTCATCAAATCCTTGCTCATTTGGTTTTCCGGATGTCCCTTCCTCGCCCAGTCCCCACTTTCCGATCATGCCGGTAACATATCCGGCAGCCTTTAGTAATTCTGGTAAAATAAAATCCTCATCCCTCAATCCTACCCTGCGTTTGGATTTTTTACTTTTTTTTAAACGCAACCTGGTAAGAATTATATCCATTGTTTTTAACTCAGTCAGATTGCTTCTTACAATTGTACGGCCTGTGTGTTGCCCGGTCATCAAAGTACATCTTGAAGGAGCACAGGTCATGGATCCTGCGTAGAAATTAGTAAACTTCATTCCTTGCTCCGCCAGGCGATCGATGTTTGGAGTTTTGATATATTCTTGTCCATAGCAAGCCAAGTCACCATATCCCAGGTCATCGGCCATGATGAACACTATGTTTGGACCGGAATTTCTTTGATTGCTTGAGATAGAATCGTATTTAATATTGTGGCTTAGCAGGGGATATTTCAAGGCAGATTGAGAACGCTCCTCTTCGTTAGATGATGCTCCACAAGCCCCAAAGATGAAACTGAGTATGAGGCACTTAATCTGCATTTTCGAAGATTGACTTGTTAAATTAATATAACCAAATAAAGTAGTATTTCCTAACTATTGACCAGGTGTAATTCATCTCTTTATGACTCCTGATTTTTACAATGCAACCTCTATTACAACACCACCACTCCCTTACGCAAATTCGTACAAAAACCCCACTTACTCCTCACTAAATCCTCCATTTAAAAGTCGCTCCCGGTCATCATGGCCGGCAAACTCCTCCACAGATCATGGTTACTAATTCTAGCGAAACAACCCTGGAGTATTTCCAATCAATTAGTATATTTGTAGATATTTATGTCTATTTATCTATTATTGTCTATCAGATACCAGAGGCTACTGGTCTTACTGATCCTCCTGATATGGAGTTTCACTTCCCGGGCTCAACTGCCAGACCAGTTTCAAAAAGTGGATTTGGTTACTGGTCTATCCAATGTGATCAACTTCGAATTTGCTCCGGATGGTCGCATTTTTATTCTTGACCGCTATGGCCAGCTGATCATTTACAAACCAGATATTCAAACTCAAGTGTTGGCCGGAAACCTGCCCGTTTTCCATGACTTCGAAGATGGTTTAATTGGAATCGCTTTTGATCCGGCATTCTCAACCAATCAATACCTCTACCTCCACTACTCGCCGCCTTCCCCGTCGGTCAACCGGGTATCCAGGTTCACTATGAATGCTGATCTGCTGGATATCAATTCGGAAATTGTGCTGTTAGAGTGGGCTACACAACGCAGTAGTTGCTGTCACGCTGGCGGGGATATGGCTTTTGACTCCCGGGGTAATCTGTATATTGCCACCGGGGACAATACCCACCATACCCTTTACGCGCCACTGGATGAAGCCAACAATGACCTCAGCGCAGAAAAGTCTTCTTCCAATACCAATGATCTTCGGGGTAAAATCCTGCGTATCCAGCCGCAGTCCGCGGGCGGCTACATCATTCCTGCGGGTAATCTTTTCCCCGCTGGTGTGGGTGGTTTACCTGAAATTTATGTGATGGGAGCCAGGAATCCTTTCCAAATTTTTGTAGACAAAGAAAATACTGACTGGCTTTTCTGGGGAGAAGTCGGTCCTGATGCCAACACCGATGGCCCGGATGGACCCAGAGGTCTGGATGAAATTAATTTAACCAAAGAGGCTGGTAATTATGGCTGGCCCTATTTTTCTGGCAAGAATGAGCCCTATCTGAATAACTACAGCAATCCACAGTTCTATTATAATCCGGTCAGCCCGGTTAACCTGTCCACCTGGAATACCGGTGCCACTGAGCTACCTCCTGCTCAGCCTTCCTGGCTGGAGTTTTTTCATAAAAGTTATTTGGCCGGCCCCCGATATTATTTCGATCCTGACCTTAACCATCCAAAACGTTTGCCGGTAGAATTTGATAAGGCCTTTTTCTATTTCGACTTTAATACCAGCGCGGTTTGGGTAGTAAAAATGGACCAGAACGGCAATGTACTGAGTAACCAACAGTTGGCGCCGTTGGTATTTCCTATTGAGCAGCATGGATTTATCGATATGAAAGTTGGGCCTGATGGTCATCTATATATTTTAGAATATGGCGCCGGATGTTGCCCTTATGATGTTACTGGAGGCAAACTGGTACGTGTCGACTATGTCGGAGAGATCACCAACTCACCCCCCCTTGTTAAATTGGCCGCCGATCCCGCCAATGGACCCGTCCCCTTAACGGTAAATTTCTCTAGCGCCGGCACTTCGGATCCGGAAGGAGGCCCGTTGACCTTTCAATGGGATTTCCAGGGCGATGGTACCGTTGACTCCAGTCAGCCAAATCCAGTATTTACTTATACCAAATCCGGCGTGTATCAGGCTAAACTTACCGTCAGCGATGACCAGAATGGTGTGAGTAGTAAAACTATTACCATTCACGCGGGCAATGCTGCTGCCACTTTTGATTTTATCTCCCCCGCGGCTGGCGGTCTGTTCAACTGGGGTGACGACGTATTATTTGATGTGACCGTCACCGATAAGGAGGATGGCACCTCTGCAAATGGGAGTATTGATTGTAATGATGTTCAAGTTAGATCGTCCGCAATCCATTTAGATCACCAGCATTATACCCAAACATTTAAACAATGTCAGGGCAGCGCTTTAGCCAGTGTTGATGAACAGATTGGAATCAATGCCGGAGGCGCATCCCTGGCCACCTCCTTTGGTTTTTTCCTGGAAGACCTCTATCGTGCCGGGGGGGACGGATTTACCAACACAGTAGAAATTAAAGGCACCAACGATGACATATTATACCAATCGGAGGTTTTTGGTAATTTTTCTTATGCTATCCCTGTCCAGGACCCGGGATTATATACGGTAAAATTGCATTTCGCAGAAATCTATCATGGGGTCCAGGTATCCGGTGGCCCCGGTGACCGGGTGTTCAACGTAAGTATTGAAAATATTCCGGTGCTTGCCAATTTTGATATACTTAGCGAGACAGCTCCAGCTACTGCCCTGGTCAAAGAATTCAACCAGGTTTCTATAACCGATGGCCACCTCAATATTCAATTCAACAATGTTGTGGATAATGCAAAAGTCTCTGCCATCGAAATACTCAACTATAGTGTACTTGATATTTATGGCAGTGACCCTGTATCCTTAGGTCTGACTGCAACTTATGTTGACCAGGGTGGGTTGGCATCCTCTGGTCAAATCGAACTGTTTCCTATGCGGCATGAAGCTGAATTTTATGATATCGAAAATGATATTGTCATCATGCAGAACAACGACCCCTGGGGTGGTGGGAAATCAGTCATCAGAGTAAATCACGGAAGTTATATTGCTTTTTTGGGTCGCAACTTAGCTAATATCAGCTCGATTAAATATCGCGCCAATACCGGTGGTGTTGGTGGTAAAATAGAACTGAGATTGGACGGACCACAAGGTACTTTGGTAAATAGCATCGATATCGATGGAGGTGGCAGTGAGGGCCAATGGGTGGATTATATAATTCCTTTAACAGACCCCACAGGTAAGCACGACCTATTTCTGGTATTCAAAAACAATCCTGGAGATAATCATCTGTTTGATCTGAATTATCTTGAGTTTGAAGGGCCCGGAATATCTGTAGATAACTCTCCTCCTGAGATACTGGAAATAACCGCCACTTCTTCCAGTACTTTACAGGTGATCTTTTCTGAATATGTAACCGAATCCACCGCGATAGATCACAGCAACTACACAATAGATAATCAGATCAATGTGGAGCAGGCAACACTGGCACCAGATAACCGAACCGTTATACTCACTACTTCCACCCTTAATGCAGGGATAAACTACAGTTTAGCAGTAAAAAACGTGCAGAATAAAGCGGGATTACCAGTAGTGCCGGGCAGCTATCCCTTTTCATTGGTGCCATCCCCACCCGGGCAAAAAGTTACCCGTCTAAAGATGTATCCCAACCCCGCTTTTCAGCAGGTAAAGATAGAAGTAGATCTAATAACCGCAGAAGAAGTTTATCTTACTATTTATG
>BQJT01000049.1 GCA_021604845.1 Cyclobacteriaceae bacterium | reverse complement strand
TTGCCCAAGAATGCCTGAAGTATCGGTTTAATACTGATTTCCCAAAGAATGCTTACAGGCTGTTTTAAAAAGTAAAGCCTCCCTGTATGTATTCCTTTAATTGATTTAAAAATGTCTACAACTTCGGCAAAGAAGGTATGTCCAATTTGATAGTTCTCACCGAGCTCTGGCATACCAGAAACTTCTTTATTTAGTCTTTCACATCTTTTTATGAATGTTTCAATTTCTGAGTCATCGATTTTCATTTTCAGATCGCTCCTTTTCTGATGAATCATCATTGAGAGAATGTTGCTATCGAATCCTTTAAACTGCCATAAAAACCTTCTACGCAAAGCGAAATCAATTCTTTCTAAAGAGAAATCAATTTCGTTCATAGTGCCAATGAAGTAGAGATTATTAGGTAATGCGATCTCCAAATCTCCTAATGACAACTTAATCTTTTTATCACGATACTCTAGTGCTGAGAATAATTCACCAAATAGTCTTGATATATCAGTTCGGTTTATTTCATCCAATATGAGAACATGTGGAAGAGGGTCGTCTTTAATTTCCTCAATCAAATTCAATAAATAGCCCGGTTTAACTACACTGTTCTTGTTTTCTATTTGTAAACCAGCAATAAAGTCCTCATAGTTGTAATTGCTGTGCAGCTGAAGGTGATGAATTTGTGCTTCAAATATTTCTTGTGACTTGTCAAAGTATTCTTTGATACTCTGCTTATTGCGAAAGTACTGTTTGGTTATGAGGAGCTCTGCTAATCGGGTAGCTGAATGAGTTTTTGAGGTACCAGGAGGTCCATAAAACACCATTGCTTTCTTATACTCAAATAAGGTTACTTCAGAAATGTCGTCTTTGCTTTCACCGAAATTCCATGCATCCTGAATATCAGAATCATAAAAGCTCACTTCTCTGCCAAAAACCTTATCCAATTGCTGTCGAATTAGGAGAATGCTTTCATCGATATCTTCCCACAGCCCATCTGTATCTTCTTTATCAAGTAGACTAAAGAAGGTATTGATTATGGCATATTTATGTTTTTGCGCAGAAATAGCTTCATAATGACCGGGATCACATAAATGAAGCAGGATATGATGAAGTGCTAGTACCTCTTTACTAGCATCCTTTAATTTTTCATCTTGCGTTGCAGTTGTCTCTTTGTTTTTATAGTACAGTTCCTTACAGAGCTCGATAATGTAATTCTTGAGCGAAGCAACGTCCTTGATACCTTTAGTGGAAATATGATTCTTAATATCTCTAAAAAGCAGCAGCAAATATGATATCTCAAATGGCTTATTTAACTTATGTCTTTGACCAGCTGAACCAATTCCCCCATCAACAAAAACTTCCTTGAGTTCATCACTGTATTCTTCCCCCAAGAATCGTGTCACTGCACCTTTCTTACCCCAGCTCCGCATGTCAGATGTAGGCATTCCCCAAAGCCAAATGAAATGCGCAAATGCGACTCGAACATCTTTGGAGTATCCAGAAAACTGTTCCACCGATTTTTCGTCAAAATTTCGGTCGCTGGTATCTGGATTGTCTACGAACGCTTTGACACATTCATCTAGATTTTCAATTGACATAACTCCAGTACTATCAGTGATATAACTATCATCCTTTAGAATGCATTTCTCAAGGAATTCATCAAATCGGCCATATACCTCTTGCTTGGCCCAAGTGGGTTTCATATCAGTTCATTAAGGTTTTTAAATCCTGCCAAATACTTTCATCCCAATACCCATTTGCTGAACCTGATGTAGAAGGTGCCAAGAAAAATCTCGTTCTACCATTGCTAAAATCAAGTTCACCATATTGAAGGTATTCTGTTTTTATACCAGATATTCTGGATGCCGATTCCTATCCATTGAAACATACCCATTCAGGTTGATAGGTTTTTATCTTATGGTTGAAAGCATTTGGATCAAAATCACTTGGTTTAAGTGAATTATCATTTCCGTGAACAAATTTGGCTACATCAGTTAGTCCTATTCTGTATTCTATTAGTGTTTCAAATTCTTCTGGTTCTAGTAATCGATCAGTAAAACCTACTTTGTATAGAATTTTGTAGAATTTATTACCAGGACCGGCATAATATGCTTTTCTATCTGCGGAAGCATCGCCTGCCGCTGTACCACAAAAAACGATTTTCAATTCTTTCTTAAGTAAGTCAGGTAGAATCATTGGTCAACAGCTTTTAAAACTTCATTCACTTTTTCAACATCAACCCTCACTTTGCCGGTCAGCAAGTGCTGCATAAGTGATTCCTTCAGGCGTTGTAGAGATTTGATTTTACTTTTTTTTCTATTTACCTCCTTTGACAACTTTTGGAAGCTCTCGGCTATTATGCACTGTTCTTCATATTGTGGAGCCAAAAGTTTCATTTTCTTAATGTCGCTATCACCGATAGCAGGGTAGTTAGTTCCTGCCACATAGCTATGGAATTGACTTTCACCGATTTCACTCAAAATCTGATAGAAATAGAACTGGTTATTCTCCTTTTCTTTGGCAGTCAAAACGTAAAAACCAGTAGAGCAAATCCAGTCAAGATTATTTGGGTTATTATATATGGCAAAAGCTTTCAAGTTTGGCCTTACGCCTGATATTAAAATATCTCCGTTGTTAATTTTTCTTCTAGCCCTTCCTGGCGCTTCTTTGAATTTGTATGTTGGACAGCCCTTGTAAGCAATGAATTCAGTTGAAACAGCTTCAATAGTTATGTAGTTGAATTCATATTCTGGATTTGTTTTGCTTGGTAATGATTCTTGATTAACATGGAAGACATTCTTTACTGCTTTTACTCTCCAACCCTTAGGTACCTTTCCGAACTTCTCATCTTCATAAAACTCATCCTCCTTTCTCCAAGTACCATCAGGTTTCAACTTGCCAGTTAGCAAGTTCTGCATCAAGGCTTTTTTGAGTTTGTCTGCTGCTTTGATACTGTTATTTGTAGCCTGAATTACATTATCCACTTTGGTGAGAATGGTGGCTATTGCTGTTTGTTCTTCCCGATTTTGAGGAATTTGAGGTTTTATCCTTTTCAGGAGAGATTGGGTGATTTTAGGCTGCCCTGTGGCATCACTGTAGCGATTAAAATCGATGTAGGTAAGTAGGTAATATAAAAACGTATTATCGCACCTTCTCAGCCATTCTGAAATATATAAGGCATTATCAGAAACCCATATTCTTCCATCTACCAGATTGACATTACCACAATATTCGCCTACTCTTCCAATCACAAGTGTTTGATAATCAATCAAGTAATTTCTCGAATACCCCAAGATAGAATTACCACCATAAACAGGATACACATATTCATTAGTCCTATTCTCCGAATAATCAGATGATATAGATTTTCCATTTGTCAACCTAATTACTTTAGATAATGCTACTTGTTCCCAATTCATTGATTAAGTGTTTTTAGTAGCTCATAAAACGATTTGTCGGTGTACTTCTCCTTATCGATTTCAGACTTAAATTCCGCAATTGCTTCTTTCAAATCAATTTCTTCCTCTGGTTCGAAAGTGTCGACATATCTAGGGATGTTGAGATTGAACTCGTTCTCATCCAATTCTTCCATGTCCACCACAGAGAAGTATCTCTTTCTTAGCTCAGGGTCTTGAAGCATATCAATTAGCTCCTGCTCTACCCTATCAATTGCTACTCTCTCCTTTTCAGATTGCTCGTGTGCATTGATGATTTTCTCATCCTTTTCTTTTGTGAGTTTATCTAGTCCTGCTTTAGCTGTTTCGACCGCCTTGAGTTGTGACTTAGTGGGTGTCTTATCATCAGCCTCTTTGTCGGATACTACTTTTTGAGCCTTTTCAAGTTTAAGGGTTGCAGTATCTAGATCCTCGTGATATTCTTCTTCCAGTTCTAGCAGTTTATAGTCCAAATCCTCTTGTATCAGAGCCTTTAATCTTGCTTTTTGTGAGTCAATCCACTCTTGGGCAATCTCTAAGTCTCCCCAGCTTTCCAAGATTGTCGAAATACGAAGTATGTCATGAGGTAGTAAGACATTCATATTTGCTTCTTCTTTATACCACCCCTCCTTGGCAGCATACACCATCAAAACCTTATCTTTTCGGTCTTCGGGCTTATTCTTATTGAGAAATAGGATTGATCCGGGTATTGTAGTACCATAAAATAGGTTTCCCGGTAACACAACAACAGCATCTACGATATTGTGCATCTCAGTAAACTCACCATTATGATCAATTTTGCCTTGCAGGAAACCTCTTCGAATCAAATACTCATCATCTGCTTTTCTATTCTGCCCGTCTTCTTCTTCTGTCTTTTCAGGTTGTCCTCTAAACAGCACACCCTGTGGACATACCACACCCGCTTTTCCTTCTTTCTTCATGGAAGCAACGATGTGCTGTAAAAAGGCAAAATCACCATTCGAGAAAGGTGGATTTCCATATACGAACCGGTCATAAGGATCAGTAAACCCATCCTTCGGGTATTCTAATTGAGGAGAGCCATCTTTCTTGTTGATTACTTTTCCTTTTTTGTCTTTTTTCGGTTTACCGTTTTTCCACCAGTTTTCCTGAGAGAATGGGAAATTGGCCATCACCAAATCGAATTTTTTGATCTCAAGCTCATTATCATCTTCATGAAACTTTGGATCAAGGATAGTATCTCCCTTTTCGATTCTTGCATCCAATCCGTGAAGAATCATGTTGATATTTGCAATCGCCCAGGTATTCCAAACATCCTCTTGTCCGAATAACCGAATAGCCTTTTGATTGCCATAGTTGGCTTTACAATACTTGGCAGCATTAATCAAGAAACCACCAGAGCCACAAGTTGGGTCATAAACAATATTCCCTTTTTGCGGCTTGCTGTACCTGACAATAATGTCCACTACCTCTTGGGGCGTATAGAATTGTCCAGCAGTAGTTCCACCTTTGTTTTCGTCAGCAAATCTTTTGATTAGATATTCATAAGCATCGCCAAGGACATCAACGGAGGTATTTTTATTGCTCAGGTCAACCGCATCTAGGTAACTCACCAGAAGTGAAAGGACATCAGGGCTTAACTTTTTACCTCCAGATCCGTCAGGTGAAGGTTCGTTCCATCGGACTGTATTAATTACTCCTTTCAGGAAGAATTTTCCATTTTTATCAACATTGGCATCAGCAATTCCATTAACAGCCTTATGCAGTGCTTCATTCTTTTTATCAATTGGAGCATCTCTCACATCCTGCCAAAAGCAACCATCCGGAATTTTGAAATCGTGCTTCTTGCTGTAGATTACTGCTTGTTCCTTAACTGTTGGAAGTCGTCCTTCATTTTGCTCAAATTCCTTAATGGAATTCTTATTTTCCCATTCGTAGTTATCGGATAGTCGCTTGAAGAATAGAAGTGAAAGGATATAGGCTTTATAATCCTCTACTTTGTCTCTCAAAATGTCGGCCATTCCGAACAGCGTACTACCTAATGCCTGTTTCGTAATCATTTCTTATTGCTTTCAATTAATTCCCTGACATCAATTTTTAAGATATCAGCTATTTGGTTCAGAATTTCTAAACTTGGCTGTGTTCTGTTTTGCACATAAGAGTTCACCATGTTGTAACTCTTACCGAGCTTCTCTGCCAACCAGGTTTGTTTAATTCCACGTTCCTCTAACACTCTTTTGATTCGGTTCATCAGCTCTTAAATTGACGAAGATGGAAGATAAGTAAATTAACTAGAAATATCTTGCAATTCGAGATATATTTCACAATAATTGAAAAGAGTTTATTACAACTATTGCCGCACACATTTGCCATTCCCAAAACCTTCCCTCCTGCCTATAATGTCAAAAGAGTGCTCTTGTGTACTACGAAATGAAGTGATTGCTATTAAGGACGAAAAAGGCCTTTGCCCTAAACTATTAATCCCGACCCTGAACCCAAGCTATATTAACATAACGCTTCGAACATTACATAACAAATAAGATTGTGTTCACGGCATCATGCTGTATTTGAAAGTTAGTGAAAATCTGTTGCCGAAATGGCAGCTGATCCTGACAGTTTTTATTTAACTTTAGATATACCTAAACAAACGCTCTTTTAGATGGAAGACAATCATAAGAAGAACAAATCGGGCATCTCCAGGAGGGCCTTTATTAGAGGTGCAGGTTTAACCACCGCAGGTACACTTGCTATTCAAACGGGTGTCATGGCAGGTACCTCAGAAGCTGATAAAGCAACTAAAGAACTTGGACCGAATGCGGTGAATATTTCTATGAATGTCAATGGCAGGGTTTATAAATTAAATGTTGAGCCCAGGGCCACTTTGGCCAAAGCACTTCGTGAAGAACTGCAACTCACAGGGACAAAAGTGGTGTGCGACAGAGGATCTTGCTCCGCTTGTACCGTCTGGCTGGATAATACACCGGTAAACGCCTGTATGACGTTTGCCATGGATGTCGGTGAAAAGAAAGTGACAACCATAGAAGGTTTGGCTAAAAATGGAGAGTTGCACCCTATCCAGGAGGCTTTTATCGAACACGACGCTTCGCAATGCGGCTTCTGTACGCCTGGCATGATCATGAGTACAGCCAGCCTTATCAACCAAAACCCTAATCCTTCTATAGATGATGTGAAACATGCGACCAGGGGAAACTATTGTCGATGTGGAACCTATCCCCATGTATTTCAGGCAACCCTTGCAGCGGCTAAAAAAATATAAGAAATGGAGACCAAAAAAATAAAAATGCCCTTTGGTATTAAGGGTGAGCGTATTGAGGAAGTGGAACGTGAGGTTCCCCTCAGTGAACCGGATGCCTGGCCGGTCAATGAAAGTCTTAAACAAGTAGGTAAAAGTGTAAAAAGATTGGATGCTGTGGCCAAAGTTACAGGATCAGCCAAGTACACTTCAGATATTCAACTTCCTGGTATGCTTATTGGGAAAATGCTTAACTCTGATCGGCCAAGTGCCACTATCCTGTCTATGGATACCTCTGCCGCAGAAAGTCTTGCTGGTGTTTATGGTATTCATATCATGAAGAATGAGGAGAAGGGAGAATTTCCGATCATTCGTTATGCCGGCCAACCTATCGCTGCTGTAGCAGCGCTCACTGAAGACATAGCCGAAGAGGCAGTCGACCTCATTAAGGTGAACTATCAGGAGAAGCCTTTTGTGGTGGACATGGAGTTAGCCATGAAGCCAGAAGCCCCGATCGTTTACGATGCGCCTGTGGAGCAGAAAGCGTCTGAGGGCGGTGAGGAGATAGAAGAAGGCCTGAAGGTGATTGGCAATGTCCGTGGACCTAACGTAGGCCAACCCAGGGGTGAAATTGAAAAAGGATTTGAAGCTGCCGATGTAGTCCTGGAGCATACCTACAAAACGCAGGTGCAAACCCACAATTCACTGGAGTCTCATGGAATGGTGGTGGACTGGCGTTTTGATGGTGTGACGATATACGCCTCTACGCAGGGAACGCAGGGAGTCAGGGACGAATTTGCAGAACTGTTTGACCTTCCAAAAAGTAAAGTTCGTGTGATTGTTGAATTCATGGGTGGTGGATTTGGTGCAAAACACGGCCTTGGTACCCATGGCCAGGCGGCTGGGTATTTGGCAAAAAAAACCGGTCGACCTGTGAAAGTGATGGCTAGTCGAAAAGAAGAGCAAACCTCACAAGGGAATCGTCCCAATTCCATACAACGATTGAAAATTGGAGTCAAGAAAAATGGTGACTTGACCGCCATTGAGCAGGAAGCTTATGGAACCGCTGGTGTAGGCCTGGGGGCAGGTGTTGGAGGCGTAGCACAATCTTTATATTCCTGCCCTAATTTCCAAACCAGGCAATACGATGTATTTACCCATGCCGGGCCAGGTGCAGCATGGAGAGCGCCGGGAGCGGTCCAGGGTATATTTGGACTGGAACAGATGATGGATGAACTCGCAGAATCCATCGACATGGATCCCCTTAAACTGAGGGATAAGGCAGATCCCAGCAGAGTTCGCAAAGCGGCAAGGAAAATGGGCGCCGAGCGATTTGACTGGTCCAGAAGGAAACCAAAGGCATCAGACAATGGACCGATCAAGAGAGGAATTGGCATGGCACAATCCAGTTGGTGGCGTGTCTATAATTATAATGCCACCGTGGAAGTCAAATTATTGCGGGATGGAGCCCTTGAAGTACGATCCGGTGTACAGGACATTGGGACAGGTACGAAAACCATATTAGCGCAAGTAGTCGCAGAAGAGTTTGGTCTAAACACCGAGGATATTAATGTAAGAATCGGTGATACTTTGTTTCCGGATGCTCCGGGTTCTGGTGGAAGCCAGGTGACCGCCTCCATCACTCCTGCTGCGAGAAACGCTGCTTTTCAGGTAAAACTAAAACTTTTTGAAAAAGTCGCTGATATGTTGGAGGTCAAAGCCTCTACCCTTACCATGGAAGATGGAAAAATCTATTCGACTGAAGATACTGCAAAAAGCATGTCATTCCTTGATGCAGTGGCTAAGCTGCCAGTAAGCCAGATTGTCGCTACAGAAAGTAGATCTGCAGAGTACGATGGTGATTATTTGCATTGGGACCTGGGTTCTGCTCAGTTTGCTGAACTCAGTGTGGATACAGAAACAGGATTCATCAAAGTGGACAAAATCGTAGCAGCCCATAGCTGTGGCCGACCGATCAATCCACTGCAGGTCGAAAGTCAGATTAATGGTGGCATCATACAGGGCACTTCCTATGCATTGTATGAAGATCGTATTCTGGATAGAAATACCGGGCACATGGTCAACCATTCGTTGGATACCTACAAAACCACCTATGGAGTAGACATACCGGATATAGATATTGTCTTAATGGAAGGTTATAACGCCAAGTCCTCAACAGATGCTTACGGAATCGGGGAACCTGCCAACATTGCTACCGCAGCTGCGATTGCCAATGCCGTTTACAATGCAATTGGCGTTCGCATTCGGGAAATACCCATCACACCAGACAAAGTGTTAAAAGCGTTAAACAAAGTTTAAAAATACCAGGTTATGAAAAAGATAAGTTGGTTAGAAGCCACATCCATTGAAGAAGCACAAAGAGCAGTAAATACCACCGTATCGGATGCGCTGAACAAGAATTATGGAAAAGGTGCGATCATCAAATCAGGAGGTATCGATGTATTGGACCTGATGAAAGAAGGATTGATTGCCCCTGACCGAATTATAAATATTCGAAATATACCTGGCCTTGATCAAATCCAATATGATGCTGAAAAGGGTTTAAGGATAGGCGCCAATGTTACGCTTGCCGAGATCGAAGGTAATAAGGACATTGGATCCTATTACCTGGCTTTGCAGCAGTCCGTGGCTAAGGCCGCTACCCCGCAACTTAGAAACATGTCAACATTGGGAGGGAATCTTGCCCAGCGAACCAGGTGCTGGTATTTCAGGAGCAAGGAACATGCTTGCTTCAGAAAAGGAGGTGCCATATGTTTTGCCAAAAATGGGGAAAATGAATACCATGCCATAATAGACAATGGAACTTGCAGCAGCGTGTATGCTTCTTCTGTAGCCACCGCCTTGCTGGCATTGGACGCTAGCGTTGAAATTGCCACCATGAAAGGAGAGCGAAAGCAAGTAAAAATGGGTGAATTTTTTGTTCCTCCCTGGGTGGAAGAAGGTCAAGAGAATATTTTGGAACAGGGCGAGATTATCACAGCGATTTCGATCCCGCCATTGAAAAAAGGTGTGAAAAGCTATTACATCAAGCAAGGTGCCCGGGCTTCATACGATTGGGCATTGGCAGATGTAGCTGTAGTGGTGGAAATGTCAGGCAAGAAATGCAAAAAGGCTATAATCGCTTTGGGCGCTGCAGCGCCTATTCCAATAAGAGTTGAAGACGCAGAATCCATCCTTGTTAATGAAGGCATATCAGAAGAAAGCGTGTTGAAAGCAGCAGATGTAGCAATGGAAAAAGCCAAGCCTTTGGAGAAGAACGGATATAAAGTTGCTATTTTTAAAACAATCATTAAAAGAGCCATTGATAAAACAACCAGTTAGTTATGAACAAATCACTTTGTAGATATTTTAAAGCCAAAAGTCCAAGCTATGGAATGGTTGCTGGGGGCCTTTCCCCAACTGAACTCGAAAATGATAATCTGGCCCATTGCTGGTGCATTAAGACTCAGGGACCCATGGCTCCGGACAGTGGTTTCGTAGCACCTTCCTCGTGCGTACAGGGTAGAAGTTGTTATGTCAAAAAAGAAAGTTGAAAAATATAACCATCTATTATTATTTTTTGCTTTTGATCCTCGTACTCCACATTGACATCACTTCCTCCGTGGGTGCCATTTCGGAAGTCCAATTAAACGTACCTTTATCTAACATCTCTTTTGCTGCTTTTAATACCGGGTTAACTGCTGCCCAATTTAATGCGCCTCCGATGCTGATGCGTTTTGCTCCTGCATCTGCCAGTTCCTCAACAGTGGCTCCGGGAATTAGTGGTGCCAGCACATTTATGGGTGCCTTTATCTCCGCGGTTACCTGTTGGAGCTGTTCCAAAGAAACTATTCCGGGTGCATAGAGCACATTGGCTCCCACTGCCTCATAGGCTTTCAATCGCTTTATAGTATCTTCCAAATCAGTGATCCCATGCAGGAAATTTTCCGCTCGGGCGGTAAGTTGGAACGGGAAATCCAATGTGACTACTGCCTCTGCCACTGCTTGTACACGGTCAACGGCATGATTGAACTCATATATTCTGTGGGTATCGCGACTAAAATCTTCAATTGAGCAACCCGCTATGCCTGTATCAATCAGCCTAAGTACATGTTTTACGATGGTTTCAGGATCGTCTGCAAAGCCGTTTTCAAAATCTGCATTGATGGGAACTGTGGTGTTCCCGGCTAGTTGGTAACAGTGATTTAACTTTTCCTCCAGCGTCACTTCGCCATCCATTCGTCCGAATGTATAGGCCAGACCTGAACTAGTGGTTGCCAGTGCCTTGAAACCAAATCCCTGTAACAATCTAGCAGATCCCGGGTCCCATGGATTTGGAATAATAAACGCTCCCTCCTGCTGGTGTAAACTGGCAAATTCTTCACATTTTAACTTTTGAGTTTTCATTTTCCTTGACAAAAGACGCTATTCCTGCTTATCACCAGAATTCAAAACAAAATACTCATCCAGTTTGGTTTCAATGCTATTACTATCCATGTGCCCAAACCATTGAAATAGTATTTCCATACGCTGGTTAAACAAAATAAAAGAAGGAGTTCCACGCAACAAATTGGTGGCAAAAGTGTACCCACACTGCTGGTAATGAGTAAAATAGCTCTGAAGTGATTTTTTGGCTTCCGCCAATTCCGGTTTGGAAACACCTAAAAATTGAGGGTGATTTGAGATGACTGTTTCTATATAATCCGGCCGGAGCATTTCCTGCTGGTTAATCATGGTATCGATCAGTACTGGAAAAGGGATTTGAACTTCCCATTTGAGACCCCTGGATTCAAATGCCTTTTTGGTTTCGCCCACCAAAATGTTCTCCTCCAGCAGCAGTCTGGTATTTTCTGCAGTGTTTAGTTCAAAATCCTCGAATGCTGTAGATAAGGCAAAGCAAGACAGCTTATTCTGATACCTGGTTTGCAAACTAATGATTTGTGGAAAGCCCTGTAGAAAACAACCTGGGCAGTTAACCTGAAAGACCATCATCAAATTGAGCTCGGCAGGCTTAAACGAGCCTTGCAATACCTCAGAAAATTTTAGATTAAATGTCACCGGCAGTTTCTTAGTTTAAACGTATAAATATAGTTAGGATTCCTAATACGACAAAGGTCTGCATATGCTATTTAAGGTTCATCACCGCTGTGTACGTCTGCTAGATGAAAAGTGAAGAACGACAGTTTGGGGAGGTTTTCAAACTATTCAACCCGCAAACAGTCTACCGGATTCAATTTGATGGACCACAATAGTTGATGGAGGTTGGATAACAATACGATCCCAACAAGTAAAAGAAGGCCCAACAAGTAATTGAAAACGCCAAAATGGATGGAATAGGCGAAATTCCCCAGCCACTGTGCTGAAAGATAAAAAGCAATGGGCCAGGCTACCAGGCAGGCAATTCCTAATAACAGCACATATTCTCTCATAACTTCCAAAGTAATGTGTCCGGTGGAGGCTCCCAGTACTTTCCTCATACCGATTTCCTTGGTCCTCCTCCTGAATGAGTAGGAAGCCAACCCAAATGCACCCAGTGCGGCTATAAAAATGGAAAGCAGGGTAAACCAAAACATAATCTTGCTGCTGGCCAGTTCCCTTTTGTAGGTTTGCTTGATTTCATCTTCAATGAACAACAATTCCATGGGCTTATCAGGATTAAAACTACCGTACACCGCTTCAATGGCTTCAACCTGCTCAGTGATTGAATTACCGGGATTCAATTTGATGTTAAGATAGTCTGTGTAATGCTCATGTTTATTGATGTATATGATTAATGGTTTGACAGATTCATACAACGACTGAAAATGAAAGTCTTCCACTACTCCTATGATCTTCCCTTTTCTGGTATCCGCCTTACCTGTATATACTGTCAGGTCCATACGTTCCTCCAGCACCGATCCTCCCAGTTGATCAGCAGCGGTTTTATTGAGTATGAATGCTTCCTTTTCATCACTGGATAGATCTTTGTTGAAATCCCTGCCTTCCACCATTTTAATATCGAAAGTTTGCAGATAATCTTCATCCACTCCCAGCGTAAACCATTCTACGTTATCGAGATTTGGACGATCGGGCAAAGTAGCGTTAAATCCGTAAAAGCCCTCCCCTAGTCCAATTATGGTGCTGGATACTGCCACATTCTCAACAAATGAAAGTTGCATCAGCTGCTCTTTAAGTGTTTGGTAGTTCAATGCATCGTGATCATCGACCATTTTCAGCGCTACCCGGTAATCTTTTTCAAATCCACTGTACTTAGTTTGCAGAAAGAAGTATTGTTTAATAAGCAGCATGGTAAACAGGATCAGGAACATAGAAACGGATAACTGCACCGTGACCAGTGCTTTGCGCTGCGTTCCTTTACTCATATATTGATTCAGATTATTCCTGATAGCATCAATGGGGTTGTATCGGATGGTAGCCAATGCTGGATAAACGCCCGCCACCCCTGCCAACACCAGTGATCCTGCCAGTAGCGAGGCCAGCAGCAAATAATTTGTTGAGAATTGAAGCACCACAGTTCTGTTCAGTAACTGACTGATTAAAGGGTCCCATAGTAAAATGATAATTGTCACAGAAATAGCAATAGACAAGCTGATCATTAGCAACGATTCCAGAAAAAACTGCGTGATCAATTGACTTCTGGCGGAACCCATGGCTTTTTTAAGGCCTATTTCGCGTGTCCGTTGCTGACTGTTGGCAGTGGTTAGATTAATGTAATTGATTATGGCGATCAAAAGAATAAACCCTGCTAATGCCGCGAAAAAATTTATATTGATTTGAGTATTATTCGATTTCCATTCCCCATTGCGATCCGAAGTAAGGTATATGCTGGTCAATGGCTGTATGACCACCTCCGGATGATCGTCCAGGTATCCCGGTTTAGCATTTTGTTCCAGAATTTTATGGCTCCT
This sequence comes from Cyclobacteriaceae bacterium, assembly GCA_021604845.1. Lineage (GTDB taxonomy): Bacteria > Bacteroidota > Bacteroidia > Cytophagales > Cyclobacteriaceae > SZUA-3. The sequence continues at coordinate 11,105 of BQJT01000049.1, read as the reverse complement.
TTTCTGAAACGCTTCTATGTTGACCCCATTCTCAAACTTAGCATAAAGAAAGGTGCTTGGATAAAACCAGTTATTGTACCATGGAGCCACCTGGTTCAGGCTTTTGATGGAAGCGATAAAGTCAAAATCGAGATGGGTGTTGAAAGGGAGATCCTGAACCACCGCTACTACGTTGAATTCAAATTCTCCGGAACTTTCGTCGTAGATAAGTGTTTTTCCCACCGGATTTTCATTTCCGAAATAGTGGAGCGCCTTGCTTTCCGTGATCACCAACTGGAAGGGAGCGGATAAAGCGTTCTCCAGTGAACCCCGGACCACCTTAAATGGAAAAATATCGAACACTGTTTCATCCGCGAATACAAACTGGTTTTCTTTTCTCTTATCAGTTTCCTTAAACTTTATAAAACCAGGCCAGGGTAACATGCGGCCAAAAGTAACATCTTCTGCCATGGCTTCCTGATAAAATTCCATCAGTGGAATCGGGCTTCTGGCCGATTCCTGGTATTGGCCGTCTTCCATGGAATTGATAACTATTCGATAGATCTTTTGATGGTTGGGGAAAAAAGTGTCGTAGCTGGTTTCCTGCAAATAGTAGAGTAACAATATGAGAAAAGCAGTAATTCCCAAAACAAGCCCGGTGGCATTTATACCGGTAAACAGCAGGTATTTTTTTAGTATCCGTACGGAGATTTTTAGGTTGTGATTCCACAATCCCCGGTTAACTGAAAAGGTCATTGCAGGGGTTTTAAAATTGGAGGGTCTGAAAAACTTGAGTACATCGTATAGGAAAGTACGTCTGGCATAAGAAATATCACCATACTCCTTTTTAAGGTTGAAAATCTCATAAAGATCACCTTCGATTTCTTCCAGGTGATCTTCCCGGCAAAACCATCTGAGAAATTTTATTGCCCATTCCGGTGGAGTCTGCTTCATGACATTGAGGGTCTGATGCGTCTATATAAACTGCTTCGGGTCTCAAACACCTGGTCCAGTGTGGACAGACCTGCGCTGGTGATTGAATAGATCCGCTTTCTGCGGCCACCGCGTTCACGGGTAGCCCCTCCCAATTGAGAGGTAACTAAACCCTTTTCTTCCAGTCTTCGCAGTACCGTATGTATTGCCCCAATGTTCGATTCTCTGCCGGTGGTTTCTTTGATTTCCGTTACCACAGCCACGCCATAGGCCTGGTTCTTCAGGGCTGCAACGGTTAGTAAGACCAACTCCTCCAATTCGCCTATAGTTGTTCCTTTCACGCTTAAATCATTTGTTGTACAAATATAAAACAAATATATTTCTTTGCTATTTGTAAAACAAATTAAATTGATCGATTATTCAATAGTTTATTCGGAATGCTAAGCTGGTACTAACTTGAAATTTTTCCGGGAGTAACCGGCAAATCATAAATGCGCTTCCCACAGGCCCGGAAAATCGCATTGGCTATGGCTGCTCCGGTTGGTGGACCGGCCGCTTCACCCCCACCCAAAACAGGTTCATGGGGTCGGTCAATCACCGCAACTTCCACTTCAGGGATATCATTAAATCGGAGTATGGGATAGGTTGACCAATCGGTACTGGTGATTTTCTGCTGATCGAATGTTACCTGCTCGTTCAGTGTCCAGCTGGCCGCCTGGATCATGCCTCCTTCGGTCTGGTTTTTAATGCCATCCAGATTGATCACTTCACCCACGTCAATAGCGGCCCACATTTTAATTATACTTACCTGGCCGGAAGTTCCATCGACTGCAAGTTTGACTGCGATAGCGACGTAGGCATCATTGTTTTTATACCGGCCAAATGCATAACCAAGCCCCGTTCCTGCTGCCATTACCTGATCTGCGGTCAGGTCTTTCACCTTTTGAATAACTGCTATGGCCCGTTGATCTTCCAGATGTTCCAGCCGGAATTCCAGTGGATCTTTCCCTGCCTTATCCGCCAACTCATCCATAAAGGATTCAATGGCGAATATGTTGGCAAATGCCCCTAAACTGCGCAGTGAAGTTACCCGAAGGGGTCCGTCATAATAGTACGCGTTAAGTTGTAAGTTGGGAATAGCGTAATAGGGATCACCATTCCGATGGCCTCCCCCACGGTACCCCCGCGACTGCATCTCCATAGGATTTTCCAAATACCGGGCTGCCAATAGTGTCCCCGGATCTTTATTGGGACGGGTGCTGTGCGAGTCGGTCCAGATATCCGATTTCCAGGCCCCGATTTTTCCCGATTCAGTAAGGCTGGCCTCCAGATCTGCGATGATGGCGGAGCCATAAGGTTCCCAGGCGTGCTCGTCCGCTCGCGACCATTGCACTCTGATGTGTTTGCCGGGATAATCCAGCGCCAGCAGGCAAGCGTCCGCCGCAGCATCATCCGGTGTGCTGTGTCCATAACAACCGGCTCCGGGGACACTCACTATATGGATCTTTTCTGTATCCATTTTTAGCATCGCTGCCAGTGCCTCCCGCAGCGGATAAATACCCTGACTGTTGGACCAAACGTGAAGTATTCCCTGATGGTACAGGGCGACCGCACAACCGGGTCCCATGGATCCATGTTTTATGTAGGGTTTGGTATAAGTAGCCTTCAGGGTTCTTCCTTGCTCCAGGCTTACCCGTACATCCCCATCATCCCGTATGTTTTCAGGGGTTTCAGCGATGTTGCGAATATGATCATACAGCTTTTCCTGTGCTGGGAAGATTTCCGGGGTGGTCCATTTACTATGCATTTCCAGGTAACGTGCTGCTTTTACCGCCTGATATTCCCTTTCGGCAATTACCCCGACAAAATTTCCATTGATTACCGTTTTAATGATGCCTGGCACCGCATGGTTCAATTCAGAATCGTCCAGGTGCTCCAGTTCCGACCGGTAATTGGGTGGCCGTACAACCCGGGCATGTACCATGCCTGGAAACCGTAAATCCTGGATATAAACCTGTTCCCCCAGCACCATTTTTTTGATATCCTCCCGGGGAATTGCTTTACCTACATATTTGTGATCCTCTTTGGATTTTATTTGCACCGGCGATTTAACCTCGGTTTCGATTTGCGCCCCCTCCAGTAAATCCTGGATAGTAACTGATTTCTTATCCACGGTGGACCTAATAACGCCATTATAAAGCGCAAGATTTTCAATGGGCAGTTCCAATTTGATGCTTGCCAGTTGTAGCAATGTGGTTCGCGCGGTAGCTGCCGCATAACGCACGGACATGGCGCTGCTTTTTATGGAGCCACTACCGGCGGTATACCCTTCATTTGGTGTCACGTCGGTTTCGGCCAAATGTACTGTCACTTTGTCCAGCTCCATATCCAATTCCTCTGCGGCTACCATCTGGACAGCTACCCGAATTCCTTGCCCTAATTCAACTTTACCGGAGAAAACCCTGACCCGGCCATCTGCTGAAACTTCCAGCCAGGCATTGACCTGGTTGGCTTGATTCATGCTTCTCGGTAGATCTCCCAGGTAGTCAAACCGGGCGGCTATAGCAGGATCCGTTTTTCCTATGCACCCGCCAAACATTGAAAAACCCACGCTGATATAACCAACATTTTGCAGGAATTTTCTTCTGGATGGTATAGCAGGTTCGATCATTTAGGTTACAAATTTTTAGCGGTTTCAACCGCTTTGATCATACGGGTGTGTGCCCCGCACCGGCACAGGTTCAACTGCAGCGCTTTTTTGATATCATCCTCTTCGGGATCCGGGTTTTTATTCAGCATACTTACTGTTGACATGATCATCCCGTTGAGGCAATAACCACATTGGGCCGCCTGCTCCTTCACAAAGGCTTCCTGCACCGCATGAAGTTTTCCATCTTTACCCGCCAGGCCTTCCAGGGTGGTGATTTCCGATTTTCCCACCGATGAAACCGGCAGGGTACAGCTTACCACCGCTTCTCCATCTATCAACACCAAACAGCTGCCACATTGAGCAACCCCGCAGCCGAATTTGGGTCCGTTTAATTCCAGATGATCCCGAAGCACATAGAGCAAAGGCGTGTCAGCTTCCACCTTAACTTCTGTTTGAGCCCTGTTAATATTGAGATTATATTTTGGCATAATATAAACTTTAATTGGCCTCCTCTTCCCTCCTGACATCCACACTAACCTCCATACTGTGACTGCCGGCGCTGTATATAATCCCTTTCAGGGGTGTAACATCCGCGAAATCGAGACCTATGGCCACCCGTATGTGTTTGTCATCTACCAAAAGGTTGTTAGTGGCGTCAAATTCCACCCAGTCATGATCCGGGATAAAAAGGGATATCCAGGCATGTGAGGCATCGGCACCCACCATCTTGGGTTTTCCGGGAGGTGGTATGGTTTCCAGATAACCGCTGACGTATCGAGCCGCCAAGCCAATTGACCTTAAGCAGGCCAGTGAAAAGTGTGCATAATCCTGGCATACGCCTTTTTTGTTGGCAAAGACTTCCGAAACCGGTGTGCTGAGGTCCGTAAAACCAGGGGTAAAAGTAAAGTCGCCGTTGATGCGTGTGTTCAGGTCCAACATGGCTTCCATAATGGGTCTGCCAGGGGTAAAGGATTGCAGCGCGTACTCCTGCACCCCATCGGCAAATTCTACATGTTTTGATTGCAGGTAAAATTGCCGGGTGTCGTTCATGGCCTCAGTGGTACGCAGCCAATCCCGCACTGCCTCCCAGGGTTGTGTTTGGCCCGGATCTACTGCCATCCAGGCAGGTGAGCTGAGACTTACCCAACTTTTGCTGGTGGCAGTTAATTTGGAATGGGTGCGTTCTATGGAGAAATGCACGGTTTCGTTTTCGAAAAAATCCTGAGACCTATTCAAATACTCCGGCTCCGGATCAATTGTCTGCTCATGTTTTTCCACCAATTGGAAGGGCAGATTTTTAGGCGTCTGCACCATGATATTGTGGCAAAGGGATGAGGGCGACTGGTAGATATAGTCCGTAATATGCGTGACCTGGTACTTCATATTTCTGGTAATAAGGTGGTTTGAATCATACTATAGCGGCTACTGGTATGATTAAAAAAGTCTTCGCTTACAATAGTTGAAGTCTCCTGTATCAACTCCACTATTTGATCCAGAAACAACTCCAGGTTGGTATAACTCTGGTTCTTTTCGTTCAGTATACATAATTCCTCGATATCACTCAGCCTGGCTTTAGTATAGGCTTCCAGCAGTTTCTTTCGTATCGGGGGTAACTCATGGGTCTGTCCAAATTCCTGAGCCGCCATATCTTTAAAATGATCATCAATTTTCCGGATCTGGTATATGAGTGAACGTGGGTTAGACTCATTACTGAGCAAAAGATTCAATACCCCACTGAGCTCAAGGTTGGACCGGTAATGATACCGGTAGGTCACCAGGCTTTCATTGCACCTCAAGGTAGTTTCCCACAATTCCTTGTCAGTGGCCAGGCCGAACTTTTTGGTGATCAAAGCTTTGAGTGCGGTACAGGTATTGGCGGATGATTCGATAAACCGGCCCATATTTAACAGGTGCCAGGAGGACTCTCTGGTCATGTTATCGATATTCAGGCCGTAGAATGCCATCATCTTGATCACCATGTTATCCAATGCATGATAGACTTCGGTCAATGTGACAGACTGTTTCATCTGGTTCAGTTCTTCCGAAACACTGTCCAGTATGCGCCAGGTATCCAGGCCCAATCGATCTCGCACCGCATACCCATTGGAAAGAAATGATTGTATGGAACTGGCCAGGCTGCCCATCCGGTTCAAGTCGGTGGAAAGTGACAATAACTCGGATTCGGGTTTTCTTAACACCTGTTTTTTGGTGAACCCCGGCAAGGTTCCGGTCAGGTGCGTCAAACTTTTAAGCAGCGTGGATAAAACGTTATTTTCAGTTACATGAATATCCGAATCTGCTTCATTATAGGCCAAAAGCGTCAGCCGCATCAGCCGGATGGTGTAGGCCGATCGTTCCATATAGCGACCCAGCCAAAACAGGTGCTCACCGGTACGGCTGGGCAGGATCTGTTGCTGTACCTTTACCTGTTGTCTGGGTGATTTTGTTGCTTGAGGCTGTGGAGTTTCTACCTGTTTCCCCAGTACCCAGGTGTCTTTACTGATTCCTCCGGTTTGGTTGGAAACCATAAACACCCCCTGCTCTGGTGAACTTCGGGACAACCCTCCGGGCATCACGGTATAGCCATGGTTCTCGGCATTGGCCACCAGGTAACTGCGGAAAACCGCATTTCTGGCTACCATTTGGTTGTCGATCCAGGATGGTGTGGTGGAAAAATCCACCGTTTCCTGACCTACAAACAGGTAGGGATTCGTTTTTATCCTTCTTATCAGCTCGCTCTTTTCATTGCTACTAAGATTACCGCCATAAACAGCGTTCTGATCGGAATAGATACCACGGATAATCAGGTAGTCAAAATTATCAAGTACGTAATTCTTTTCTCTCTCCTGACCGCACCACCAGGTAGCTACGGAATTTAAGATCAGGTCTTCACCAAAAACATGTCGACATATTTTAGGCAGAAAAGCCATTAGCGCTGGATTTTCCAGAATGCGTACACCCAGCGGATTGATCACCAATACGTTTTTTCGCCTGATCGCTTCCATCAAACCCACCACACCCAGATGTGATTCACCCAAGAATTCCAGCGGGTCGCAATACAGGTCATCTACCCTTCTTATAATCACGTCCACTTTTTCCAACCCTTTGATGGTTTTGAGCCAAACCTGCCCATCGCTTACCGTAAGGTCCTTCCCCATGGAAAGTGTAAACCCCATTATGGAACTTAGATAAGCGTGTTCAAAATAGGTGTCGTTCATTGGCCCTGGCGAAAGCAATACGATCCGTGGGTTTTCATTGCTTTTGGACGAAAGGCTAATCAGCGTATTCCTGAGGGTATGATAGTAAGAAGTGATCTTTCGTACTTCATTCTCCCTGATCAGCTCAGGAAACACCCTGGTCATGGCCGCCCTGTTTTCCAAGGTATAGCCCGCCCCCGAAGGAGCATCTGTTCGATCGTGCAACACCCACATTTGTCCATTGGGCCCCCGTGCGAGATCGGTAGAATATTGGATAAGCTGCAGCGCTCCATCTAACATAAGTTTATCCACTTGTCGCAAAAATCCCTTATGATTATAGATCAGCTCAAAAGGAATATGCCCTTCCCGGATGAGCTTCCTGCTACCGTAGACATCTTTTAAAATATAATTCAACAGATTGGCCCGTTGCTGCAGCCCCTTCTCAATAAATTCCCAATCTTCGCTGCCAAATACCATGGGAATGGGGTCCAGTTGCCAGGGCCGGTTCATACCCTCCGGGTCTCCGTAGATGTTGTAGGTTACCCCGTTTTCCCTAAGCTGCCGGCTTACCTCATCATGACACTGCTGCAATTTTTGAGGGCCTACGCAGTCATAATAATTGGCAAGATTTTGCCATTTCGGAGCGATTTGACCCCCTTTGGTAGCTAATTCATCCAAATATTTGGACGTTCGGGCTTTAATACCGCTTATATAATTTGTAATCATTAGCTATTTACTTCGCTCGTTTGTATCGTCTTAAATCCATAGTATGCGGAAAGTCAGGGTTGTGTTCCTCGGTGGTATTGGCGTAATCTGTCATGATGTTTACTTTGGTAACAAACCGGCCCGCCGCCTGATTACTTACCACCGTAGGCTCTACCAGGTTAATGGAATGACCAAAATCAAAAAATCTTGATATCCGTCTGGACTCTGCCTCAAAACTATTCACCGGGAAAGTATCGTAACTTCTGCCACCAGGATGAGCCACATGGTACTTGCATGCGGCAACGGACTTACGAGTCCAGGTGTCGTAAAGATCTATGGTCAAGGGTGTATCCACCCCTATGGTGGGATGCAGCGCTGATGGCGGCTGCCATGCCCTGTACCTGATGCCTGAAACGTACTCGCCCTGCACCCCGGTATTTTTCATGGGTATGCGGAAACCATTACAAAGTAAATGGAACCGGGAGTCTGTTAAACCGGAAACTTTTACCTGAAGGCGTTCCAATGATGAGTCCACAAACCTGGCGGTACCGGTGTTCGAGATTTCTTCCCCCAGCACATGCCAGGGCTCAATAGCAATTTTCAACTCGATATGGATGTCATCCACCTGCAACTCACCTAAAAACGGAAACCTAAAGCTAAAAAACGGGTCGAACCAGGTCATATCAAAACCATAGCCGGCCCCCTGCAAATCATTGACTACCTCGGAAAGGTCTTTGTAGCAGTAGTGCGGTAATAAAAATCTATCGTGCAGGGAAGTTCCCCATCGCACCAGCTTATGATCATAGGGTCTTTTCCAAAACCAACTCAAAAGTCCCCGGATCAAAAGCATTTGGACCATGCTCATCCGGAAATGCGGGGGCATATCAAAGCCACGAAATTCCAGGATCCCCAGCCTTCCCGAGCTGCTGTTGGGAGCATATAGTTTATCAATGCAAAATTCCGCCCTATGGGTATTACCGGTAATGTCTACCAGTAGATTTCGGAAAATTCTATCGACCAACCAGAAAGGGAGCTCATTTTCAGTTGAATTGGGCACTTGCTGAAAAGCCAATTCCAATTCATAGAGTATTTCATCCCGCCCTTCATCAACTCTGGGGGCCTGACTGGTAGGTCCGATAAACTGCGATGAGAACAGGTAGGACAAAGAAGGATGGTGTTGCCAGTAGGTGATGAAACTTTTCAGTACATCGGGTCTTCTCAACAGCGGACTGTCGGCTGGCTTTAATCCTCCAAGTGTTACGTGATTGCCTCCTCCGGTACCGGTGTGCCGCCCGTCCAGGTTGAATTTCTCGGTGGTTAAGCGTGATTCCCGGGCACACGAGTACAATGTTTCATAGTTGGTTAGCAACTCCCGCCATGAGGTAGCAGGATGAATATTCACCTCAATCACACCCGGATCAGGGGTAATCATAAACTTCTGTATCCGGACGTCTGATGGCGGATCGTAACCTTCAATTAGTATAGGGATATCCAGTTTTTGCGCCACCCGTTCTACCGCCCCTACCAAATCCAGATAGTGCTCGATGTATTCAACAGGGGGAAAAAAGATAAATAACTTACCCTGACGTACTTCAATGATTAGGCAGGGCTTAAATATTTCATCGGTATTGTTAAAAGCCCCGGTCTGTTTCTTTGTAGAATGCAATTCGTGCATTTGAGGCAGATCTTCGGTTTCAGCAAACAAGTCCCGCTCAAAGGCCGGCTCCTCCTTCTCCGGGTCAAGATGCTGGATAGAATCCAGCGGCAAACGTAAACCTGCGGGAGAGTTTCCTGGTACCAGAAAAAGGTGGTTCCTTCTAAAGGACCACCTACAACTCTGCCAAGTGGATTTTTCCCGATCCCAACGGACCGGAAGCGCATAGCCGACCGGCTTGTTTAATCCGTCATTTAGCAACTCCGCCAGCTTCTGCCGTTCCAGGGCTGACTTTAGATCCAGCTTTAACGGATCAACGTTTACCGGCACCTTACTCTCTTCCCATATAAAATAAAATGGGTCTTCGTAAGCGGGTAAAATATTGTCCGCATCCAAATGGAGTTGCCGGGCCAGTTCAAAAGAAAATTTCTCGGCAGTCAGGGGATCCAATTTATAATCTTTGGAAAGATCGGCCATCAGCTGGTCGTTGCTCCAGATGGGATAACCATCGAGCCTCCAATAGCAAGCAAGCTTCCAGCGGGGTAAAGGCTCTCCCGGGTACCACTTACCCTGACCATATTGCATCAGTGGTCCGGTACTGAATTTATCCTTAACCTTATGAAACAGCTTATTGGCCAATTGCCTTTTATGTTCTCCATCTGCAGTAACGTTCCATTCAGCGGCCTCAGTATTGTCAATACCTACAAAAGTAGGCTCCCCTCCCATGGTTAGCCGCACATCATTTGCCATCAGGTCAGCATCTACCTGGTCTCCTACAGCTATGATTTGCTCCCACTGCTCATCTGAATAGGGTTTGGTGACCCTGGGTTTTTCATGGATCCGGGTAACGGTATTTTTGAACTCGAATTTTGTCTCGCAAGGTTCTGCAGAACCTGAAATTGGCGCAGCGCTTTGCGGATCCGGGGTACAGGCTAATGGAATATGACCCTCTCCCGCAAAAAGTCCGGAAGTGCTGTCCAGTCCAATCCAACCGGCCCCCGGAACATATACCTCCGTCCAGGCATGTAAATCAGTAAAATCCTGCTCCGTACCTGATGGTCCGTCCAACGACTTTTCATCCGCTTTTAGTTGAATCAGATAGCCTGAAGTAAACCGGGCAGCCAGGCCTAAATGACGCAATACCTGAACCATCAGCCAGGCAAAGTCCCGGCATGATCCCGATAAAGTATCCAGTGTTTGTTTGCAGCTTTGCACCCCCGGTTCCATCCGGATTCTGTATTGGAGTTCCTGATTAATCAATTGATTGATAGCCACTAGTAGATCAATGGTATTGATATCTTCAGTGATCTTGCTTTTGGCCCGATCTACCAGCTGCATGAGCACCTCAACATGCTCGGTGATCTCAAGATATGGTTGGAGCTGTCTTTTCAGATTTTCTTCATATACAAAAGGAAACTGCTTTGCGTAATCCTCCATGAAAAAATCAAACGGATTGATCACCACCATATCCGCGATCACTTCCACATCCACCTCAAAATGGTCCACTTTTTCAGGGAAAACCACCCGGGCCAGGTAATTGCCAAACGGGTCTTGCTGCCAATTGATAAAGTGATTTTCAGGCTTTATGTTTAAAGAATAACCCTTAATAAAGGTTCTGGAATGAGGAGCCGGTCGCAATCGAATAACCTGCGGACTTAATTCGATGTGACGGTCGTAACTATACTTTGTATAATGGCGGACGGCAACTCTAATGGACATAGTACTTAGGAAGTGAAATTTCCCATTAAACTAGCAAATTATCTAGCAAACTCACCTATGCCAGGCTAAACTATCGCCGTTACAATACTGCTGATTGATTATTTTACAACCCCTGATATAATCCCATTCAAAACTATGGTCCCGGGAATATTTTGAATGGTTTATTTTTTAAAAAATTTACCCAGTAAATCGACTCCCATTCTGGTGACATCATGGGAAATATCGCCATCTCCATCCTGATCCAATAGCTGGTTGAGTATATTTCCCC
>BQJT01000048.1 GCA_021604845.1 Cyclobacteriaceae bacterium | reverse complement strand
CCGCACTAAAGTTTTTGGAGCTCATGGTCCCACCGCAAGGGGTTTGGAGACCTCTTTTGCCACTATGGGTGAAGTGCTCAAAAAGAACGGATATGCTACCGCATGCTTTGGTAAATGGCACATAGGTGATCAACCCGATACCAGATCCCACGCCAGAGGCTTTGATGAAACCGCTGGCTTGATGTATTCAAATGATATGTGGAAGTTTCATCCCGAAAACCCGGAACACTGGAGCCAGTGGCCGCTACAATATTGGGAAAATGGCGAAATAACTATAGAGTCTGTAACTCCGGTTGAGCAAAAAATGCTGACCACCTGGTACACGGAAAAAGCAGTTGATTTTATCAACAGAAAAAAGGACCAGCCATTCTTTGTATATGTACCTCACTCAATGCCGCACGTGCCGATCTTCTGCAGTGAAAAGTTTCAGGGTAAATCCGGAGTAGGTGCTTATGGCGATGTAATGATGGAACTGGATTGGTCCGTAGGTCAGATCAATCAGGCCATTAAGGATAATGGGTTGGCAGACAATACTCTTTTTATATTTATAGCTTCAGATAACGGTCCCTGGCTATCTTATGGAGACCATGCCGGTATTACTCCTTACAGGGAGGGGAAGGGGACAAGCTTTGAAGGGGGTCTGCGCAATCCCTGTATCATCAAGTATCCCGGCTTGATAGCCGAAGGGGCTCTATCTCACCGGATGTTTTCCTCTATTGACCTGTTACCAACGATATGTGCAGTAACCAACAGTCAACTGCCCGAAAATGAAATAGATGGCAAAGATATTTGGGCATTCCTCACAGGTAAACAGGATAAGAATCCACACGACTACTATGCGTTTTCAAATGGGAAAGAGTTTCAGGGAGTAATAAGTGGAGATGGGGAATGGAAATTGCATTTGCCACACCAATACCGAACCCTGCAATCCGGTGGTAAGGATGGTATGCCTGGTAAATATGTGCAACACCAAATTGACACTGCACTATTTGACATGATTCATGACCCTTTCGAGAAAGGGAATGTGCGGGATATATATCCGGAGGTGACCAGCCGGTTGCTGGAATTGGCTGCTCAACATAAGGCAAAGTTCTTTAATGAGAGTAAATAGAAATTTAATATCAATGAGTAAAGTAAAAAGGGTCAATATCAACGCAATTGTTCCAACCGTAATATTGGGAGTTATCACTATTTTATTCGCGCAGTGTGGTAGCCCTACACCTGAATCGGAACCCCAGATCGCCATCCCGGAAACCTTCACAAATTTATGTTCCAGTTGCCACGGAACTAACCTGAAAGGCGAAACTGCGCAAAGTTTACTGGATGGCTCGTGGCAGTTCGGCTCAAGAACGGGTGATTTGTTTCGCTCAATAAAGTTTGGACACCCTCATTTTGGAATGCCTTCATGGGGATCGGTACTTGACGATGAACAGATTAACAGTTTGGTGGATTTTTTGATTGAGACTGAAAAGCAATTGGGTATAACCAAGCCTGCCATCCCTAAAGAAATTGAAACTCAGGATTACCTGGTAAATGTTGAAACATTTATAGATAGCCTGGATACACCCTGGGGGATAGCCTTTCCGGATGAAAATACTGTTTTAATAACAGAGCGGCCTGGGAGACTTCGGGTAGTTAATAACGGAGTTTTGAATTCCGAACCGGTTGCCGGAATTCCTGAAGTGATAGCGATGGGGCAGGGAGGTTTATTAGACGTGGTGCTTGATCCTGATTATTCCTCAAATGGTTGGGTGTACTTGTCTTTCAGCCATGGTATACATCAGCCAGAACAGGAGGATACCCTGATATCCATGACTTCTATTGTCCGGGGTAAAATTAAGGATAACAGTTGGCAGGAGCAGCAGATTATTTACCAGGCACCTGGACAGGACTACCTTCCGGCCAGCCATCACTATGGTGGGCGGATATCCTTTGATAACCAGGGGTATTTGTATTTTACAGTTGGTGACCGGGGCAATTCTGAACTGGCTCAGGATCTGAAAAAGCCTAACGGGAAAGTACACAGAATTCATGCTGACGGCAGCGTTCCGGAAAGTAATCCTTTCTACGGTCAAACCGAAGCCTTGAATACCATCTATTCGTATGGCCACCGCAACCCTCAGGGTATAACTAAACATCCTGAGACAGGCGAAATCTGGGAAGCTGAGCACGGCCCGCTGGGAGGGGATGAGTTAAATCTGATAAAGCCATCTTTGAATTATGGTTGGCCCCTGATAACCCATGGGATAAATTACGATGGGGAAATTATCAGCGAGGTAGTTAGAATGGAAGGAATGGAACAGCCTGCTTTGTATTGGAAACCATCCATTGCGGTATGTGGAATTGATTTTTACAGTGGTGACCTGTTTCCCAAGTGGAACAATCAACTTTTAGTTAGTGCATTGCGGTTTGAGGAAGTGCAGTTACTTGACATTGAAGGAGACCGGGTAATTTATCAACAAACATTGCTGAAAAATGCAGGTCGGGTTCGACAAACCTCGCCAGGACCGGACGGAGCCATTTACGTGGTACTGAACAAACCAGACAAGGTATTAAAGCTGACACCTAAATCTTAAATCTTAGATCTTAGATCAAAGATTGATGCTTAGTAGTCTCGAAACGGTCCCCGTGGCTCTGCTTCTTTCATCAGTCGCTTCCAGTCGTCAAAATGCTGCTTCATCTCGGACAACTTCTGTGGGTTTACATCAGATAAGTCATGAGTTTCGCCAATATCATCTGCCAGGTTGTACAGTCCGTTACCTCTGGACGATTCGATCCATTTCCAGTCTCCAACTCTGGCTGCTTTATTATTCTGACGTTGCCAGAACATATCATTTCTTGGGGAAGTACTTTCCCCGGTTATTACCGGCATCATATTAAAACCGTCAAACACCACATTGTCTGGCATTGGGATACCGCTTTCTGTCAGGATGGTTGGAAGAACTTCCAAAGAGGTCAGGAAATCATTATTTATGGTTCCGGGCTTAATCTTCTTTGGATACCTGATGAGACAAGGCACTCGAACACCTCCCTCATACAGCCAGGATTTATAACCTCTTAATAACCCGTTGTCGGCACTCCCGGACCCGCCGCCGTTGTCAGACAAAAAGATAACCAGGGTATTGTCGGATAGTTGAAACTGGTCCAGCAGGTCTAGTATTTCTCCAATGGCATCATCCATAGCAGTGATAGCAGCCAGATATTCTAGCCTTCGTTTTGATTTGTCCGGGTATTGATTAATCACCGGACCATCGACTGTCTCCCGGTACCGGTATCTGGGATTTTCTCTTTCTACAAATCCCTCCTCCAGGTGAGGATACAGATCTTTATATTTCTCAGGTGCTTGGGCAACACCTCGAATTCTGGGGTCCAGGTTCGAGGCGCTATGCGGGGCGTTAAAGGGAACATAAAGAAAGAATGGTCGCTGGTGGTTCTCAGTTAGAAACCGTACTGCTTCTCTTTGGAAAAGGAAGGTACTATAGGTTCCGCTATCAGCCTGCGTGGGCTGATTATTGCGATACATGGAGGGTACACCGTATCGTTCGTGTGTATAATAGTCAATCCCTGTATTAACAAATCCATAAAAGTCGTCAAACCCACGGGCCAGCGGCAGAAACCGCTGGTGCACACCCAGGTCCCACTTGCCATAAATTCCCGACACATAGCCAGCTTCCTTCAGGAAACCAGGAAGTAGTCGCTCTCTGGTGTCCATGCCTCCTATTCGTTCAAATGTGGCATCATATTCACCCGGCAGGTAATCATAACCAAAGTCCGGGGCCTCGTTGCGGATCATATCGTAGATGCCGTTTCGTTGTGGATAGCGACCAGTTAACAGGCTGCCCCTGCTGGGGGTACAGGCCGGCCAGGTCACATAAAAACTGGTCAATCGAACACCTTCCCTGGCCAGCCGGTCCAGGTTTGGTGAAATTACTTCACTTCCTGTTAGACAACCAAGGTCATTATACCCCTGGTCATCACTCACAATAAGTACTACATTCGGAGGGTTTTCGACCAGCGTTTCAGTGGTTTGCTGGCTGCATGAGAAACAGGTAAACAATGGTAAGAGAAAACCATATATCAATAAACCTGTATATGGTATTTGCGGAATCATACCTTGGCTGATTTCCGTTTTTCCTTTGTCGACCTGGACTGAGACTGTTTTCTGGCCGATTTGTCAATTGATGCATTGATCTCGAATCCGATTAACATGATGACGGATAACAAAGAAAGCCAGATCATTAAGGCAATCAAAACCCCAATCGATCCGTAAAACTTATTATAAGCACCAAAATTGTTGATATAAACGGTGAATCCGAAAGTAACTACCAGGCTTAAGAAAGCAGCGGTAATTGACCCGGCAGAGAAAAATTTCCACCGATCGTGTACCGCCGGTGCCAGGTAATAAATTGATGAGATTGCTACCATAAAAATAAAGAACAACACGATAAACCTCAGGGCCACTACCAAAATGAAAACGTAGCCATCAATATCTATCCATGGAGCTTCCTGAAGAAAATTAATGATCTGTTGACCGAGAACCAGCAGAAGCATGGCAATAAAAAGCACCACGGCCAGCATAAAGGTTAAAGATGTAGCAATAAACCTGGCTTGAAAAAAACTGCGATTTTCTACTGTACGATAACATTTATTAAAGGCCTTCATCAGTGAAATCATGCCGTTGGTGGCCAGAAATAACGAGAAGAAAAAACCGAATGATAACAACCCTCCCCGCCGGTTGCTGATGATATCTTCAATGGTACTGGAAGCTACGTCGTACATTGCCGGTGGCATCAAACCTTCCAGAAAAGTCATGATCTGCCTGTTCAAATCCGGCAATTGTGTAATCTGGATGTAAGGAATTAAAGTGAAAATAAATATTATCGCGGGAAAAATCGCCAGGGTAAAGTTAAAGGCCACCCCATTGGCTCTGGTAATTATTTCGTCATTCTGCAGCTTCTCCACAAAAACTTCTGCGATATCATATAGCGAAACACCCTTTCGACGAAAACGAATTCGTTTAGAAAGGGATACCAGACTTAAATATTGCGTCGAGTTAACGACCTTATTTAAAAGCTTACGCTTCATCAAAGAAAGGGCTCAGTAGCTTTAATAATATTTCGGGAGGTCGACAAGGTTTCCCGGTATTTACTTTAACAAATGCCAACAGTGTCTCGCCGGTATGAATCAATTGATCCTGCTCGTTGAAGATTCGATAGTAGAATTTAATACGCACCGATGGAGGTTGTTTGAGGGTAACTTCTATTCTTAATAACTCATCGTATTTGGCAGGTTTTAGAAACCTGGAGTGATTCTCCAGTACAGGCATCATAATGCCCTGTGCCTCCAGGTCTTTATAGGCGTACCCCAGATTGCGTAAACTTTCTACCCTGGCAACTTCATAGTAAGCTCCGTAGTTTCCATAGTAAACATAGCCCATTTGATCCGTATCAGCATATCTTACCCTGAGCTGTGCGTTAAAAATGAACATCAGCGATAGAGTTTGGCCTTGTTCAGGGCATTTTGATACAATCTGGCATTTCGGTTGTGCTCTGCCAGGGTGGAGGCAAAATTATGATATCCCGAAAAATCTTCTTTTGCGCACATATACAAATAATTATGTTTTTCATGGTTGAGTACTCCGTTAATAGCAGCGATCGACGGAGACCGAATAGGTCCAGGAGGTAAACCAGGATACTTATAGGTATTGTATGGAGAATCAATTTCCTTGTGCTCATTGAGCACTCGTTTAATGGAGTAGTCACCTATAGCGAATATTAGCGTAGGGTCTGCCTGTAATGCCATATTCTCGTTCAATCGATTGATGTACAAACCCGCTATCTTAGTCAACTCATCTGAATGTTGCTGACTTTCGGCATATACAATGGAAGCCAGGACCGAAACTTCTTGTGGTGTAAGCCCCAGGCTATCCGCTTTTTGTTTTTTCTGGGGGTCCCAGAATTTATGATATTCGCGATTCATCCGGTCCATAAGATCCCTGGCGCTTATGTCCCAAAATACTTCGTAAGTGTTGGGAATAAACATTGAAATGAGGTTTTCACGGTTGAACCCATAGGAATGAATCAGCGCTGAATCCGACAGTACCGCCTGCAACTCAGGTGGAGTTATCGCAATATTTGCGCATAATTTCTCAGGTAGCTCGGAGACCAGTCGCACATTGTTAAAGGTAATGTTCACTGGGGTCTGATTACCGGAACGCAGTAGGTTTATAGCAGCAGTATTGCTCATATCTCCTTTCAGTAAGTAGCGCCCGGGTTTTATTGCCTGATCGTATCCTTTGTACTTGGCTATCAGGCTGAAAGAGACCAGGTCATGGACTATACCCTTGTGGTAAAGTGAGTCCTGAAGTTGCTTAAAGGTA
Organism: Cyclobacteriaceae bacterium; assembly: GCA_021604845.1. GTDB lineage: Bacteria > Bacteroidota > Bacteroidia > Cytophagales > Cyclobacteriaceae > SZUA-3. The sequence goes on along the minus strand of BQJT01000048.1, from coordinate 18,632 downwards.
GTACCTGGATAAATGTACAGGTACGTATCTTCCTTCTGAACCAAAATGTTGGGAGTTTTTATTATCTGATAAAGATAAAACGAAAAAGAGCTAAGCAGCACACTGAAAATAATAATGGCCAGGATTAATACTTTTCTACCCTTCATGGCGCAAAAATAACAATTACTTAAGAAAACCGGTTATTTGAATATTTTTGTCTTTTAAGTTTTGTCCTGTATCCATGTCAGTTGCACTAATCGAGTCGCATTATCTTCCCTGTATAGAGTACTTTACTGCCACCTTGACATGCGATAAACTAATGCTTGAATGTCATGAGAACTATCAAAAGCAAAGTTACCGTAATCGTTGCAGGATTATGACCGCAAATGGCGTACAGGAATTATCGATCCCGATAAAGAAGACCGGAGATAAAATAAAAATTAGTGCAGCAAAAATTGACTATCAACAAAAGTGGGTAAAGGATCACTGGAGAACAATTAGAACAGCTTATGGAAATGCCCCGTTTTTCGAGCATTTTGGCGGTTATTTCGAAGAAATCTACCTTCAAGAACATCAGTACCTGTTGGATCTGAATACCGCATTATTGAAACTTTGCTACAAGCTGATGGGTATCAAAATGCCGATGGAAAAAACTTCTGATTACCTTACCAATCCAGCAGGTAATATAGTTGATTTCAGGTCCAGGATCCATCCAAAAAAACCCTCAGAAATTCATCAGTTTTATAAGCCATGTAACTATAATCAGATTTTTGGCAAAAAGTTTGTGGGTAATTTGAGTATAATTGATTTACTATTTTGTGAAGGTCCGTACGCGTATCAGATCTTATTAAAGAGCAAGCCGTAAGCGGGGAATTTTCTGAGTCTGTGAATTGTTTTACAAGTCAGAAAAATTGTTTTAATTAATGGCATAATACTTGTAATCGGTATACCTTTACATTAACTAGTTGGAGTGTAACAAGATGGAGGCAAAATTTTCTAATAGGGTGAAGGAGGTAATTTCCCTGAGCAGGGAAGAGGCGTTGCGTTTGGGCCATGACTATATTGGCACCGAGCATTTGCTATTAGGTATGATCCGTGAAGGTGAAGGTGTTGCAATTAGTTTGCTTCAGAAACTGGGTGTATCGATCGAAGACCTTAGAGTGGCCATTGAACAGGCAACCAAAGGTACCGCCACCAATGAAGTTAAAAACCTTTCAAATATTCCTCTTACCAGGCAGTCGGAAAAAGTGCTTAAAATCACTTATCTGGAAGCAAAGATATTTAAAAGTCAGTTGATCGGTACTGAACATTTGCTCCTCTCTATACTCAGGGACGAAGACAACATTGCCTCCCAAATTATGGAGAAGTTCGAGGTCAACTATGAAGTGGTGAAAGAATTGCTTGAATACCAGACCGACAATCCTATGGCGTCTTCAGAGACAGATGATCCTGATGATGATTCATCCAGGATCTTCGGAAGTTCGTCCTCAAAGGAATCATCAAAAAGTTCGGAGAAATCACGCACACCGGTACTGGATAATTTTGGCCGGGATTTGACCAAGCTCGCAGAAGATGATAAACTGGATCCCATTGTAGGAAGGGAAAAGGAAATCGAACGAGTGGCCCAAATTCTGAGCCGACGAAAGAAAAACAACCCGATCCTGATAGGAGAGCCAGGAGTTGGTAAAACCGCCATTGCAGAAGGTCTGGCGCTGCGTATCATTCAGAAAAAAGTATCCAGGGTTCTTTTTGGGAAGCGGGTGGTCACCCTTGATCTAGCTTCACTGGTTGCAGGTACCAAGTACCGCGGGCAGTTTGAGGAGCGGATGAAGGCTGTGATGAATGAGCTGGAGAAATCACCTGAGGTGATACTATTCATAGACGAGCTTCATACCATTGTAGGAGCTGGAGGAGCATCGGGTTCTCTGGATGCCTCGAACATGTTCAAACCGGCACTGGCAAGAGGCGAAATACAATGTATCGGAGCTACCACGCTGGATGAATACCGGCAGTATATTGAGAAAGATGGCGCCTTGGCACGAAGGTTCCAGATGGTAATGGTTGACCCAACCACCCCTGAGGAAACTATCGAGATACTTGTGAATATTAAGGACAAGTACGAGGACCATCACAATGTGAATTATACAGAGGATGCAATCGAGGCTTGTGTGAAATTGTCAGATCGTTATATCAGTGACCGATATCTTCCGGATAAGGCCATTGATGTACTGGATGAAGCTGGTTCTCGGGTACATATAAACAACATATATGTGCCGGAAGATGTGATAAAGTTAGAAGAAGCGATTGAGGACATTAAGAAGGAAAAGAACAGAGTAGTTAAAAGCCAGAAATACGAAGAAGCTGCCCAGCTTCGCGATAAGGAAAAGAAACTTATTGAACAGCTGGATAATGCTAAACTTAAATGGGAAGAAGAAACCAAGTCCAAGCGCTACCTGGTTGATGAGGAGAATGTAGCGGAAGTTATTGGAATGATGACCGGTATCCCAACCAGCAGGATCGCGCAAAATGAAAGCCTCAAACTTCTGGGTATGGGTGATAAGCTTACCAGTAAAGTAGTTGGCCAGAATGATGCTATTCAGAAATTGGTGAAAGCCATCCAAAGAACCAGGGTTGGTTTAAAGGACCCCAGAAAACCCATTGGGTCATTTGTATTCCTCGGTCCCACTGGAGTAGGTAAGACAGAACTGGCTAAGGTGCTGGCGTCTTATTTGTTCGATAAAAGTGACGCTCTTATCAGGGTTGATATGAGCGAATACATGGAAAAATTCAGTGTGTCGCGATTGGTAGGAGCCCCTCCCGGTTATGTCGGCTATGAAGAAGGTGGACAACTTACTGAAAAAGTAAGGCGCAAACCCTATAGTGTGGTGCTGCTGGATGAAATAGAGAAAGCACATCCGGATGTTTTTAATATCCTGCTTCAGGTTATGGATGACGGAATCCTTACTGACGGACTAGGCCGTAAGGTTGATTTCAGAAATACCATCATAATTATGACCTCAAATATTGGCGCCCGTGACCTGAAGGATTTTGGTGCCGGTATTGGGTTTTCTTCCAGTGCCAAAGAAAAAGATATGGATGAGATTATGCGCTCTACCATTCAAAAGGCATTGAAAAAGACTTTTAGTCCGGAATTCCTGAATCGCCTGGATGATGTGATTGTATTCAATTCGCTGAAGAAAGAGGATATCCACAAAATTATTGATATAACCCTGGGTCACCTGTTCTCCCGAATTGATGACCTTGGTTATAAGGTGGAACTGACTGCCAAGGCAAAAGATTTCCTTGCCGAAAAAGGTTACGACCCTCAATATGGTGCTCGACCATTGAACAGAGCTATTCAGAAGTACCTTGAAGATGTAGTCGCAGAGGAGATTCTGAAAGGTGATGTAATGGAAGGTGATGTAATTATTGCCGATCATGATGGCAAGTCCGATCAGCTAAAAATCAAAGTTCGTAAAAAGAAAATCCCCAAAGAGGAGAAATAACCCTTAAATTCTACACAGTTTCCCTGTAAAAATAGAACTGTGTTAGCCATCTTTGGTACTTTTTATAGAAATAATACAATTATTTGTGCACGTTCCTACAATTGAGTAACTTGCATTTCGCATTTCTATAAAACGGTCCTGAAATGATGAGAGCGCCCTTTTGTTTCATACTACTTTATTTTTTTATTCTACAGATTTCGGGACAGGAAATTAGCAACATAAATGCGCTTTTATTGAACGAGAATACCGTCAGGGTGAACTACGATCTTGAAGGTGAAGTTCCTGGTCAATTGTTCACCGTGAATTTGTACAGTTCAACCAACCAGTACAGTTTACCTTTGGAGTATGTTGACGGCTATGTTGGTGACGAAGTCGAAGCGGGCATAAATAATTTTATAGACTGGGACCTCAGCAAGGAATTAGTGGCCTTTGAAGGTGAGTTGAATTTTGAGGTGCGTGCAGAGCTCACATTTACCCCGATCAGTATGGTTTTCCCGGAATCAACCAGTATTACCCGTGGGAAGCAACAACTGATTACCTGGAAAGGGACCAATGCCAAAGAGCGTGTTGACATTCAACTGTTGCGCGATGGCAGAAGGGTTCAAACGATTGCCAGTACGGTGAATGATGGGCAATATGAGTGGGAAGTGCCCTATTCAACCAAGCCCGGCCAGGGATATTCAGTACAAATCAGTAGTACCTCATCAAGTCAATCCGACACCGGATCAGAGTTTAAGATCCACCGAAGGATTCCGCTGTTGGTCAAGCTGGTACCATTTGTCATAATGACGCCTGTAGTGATCAAGTTGACAGAAGAGCAGCCACAAACGCCTCAGTTCTTACCCATGCCACCAAATGTTCCTAACTAACGTCAAGTGAATAACATGGGATTAATGAAGATTGGGCTGGGATTGCTATTTACTCTACTGCTGAATACAGGGACGTTTGCACAAGTGGTGGATTTTTCCTTGGCATCTCAGTCAGATACAGAGTCGGTTTCCTCCTTTACATTAACTGTGCAACTGGATGCGGTTTCTCTTTCAAATATAGATATTCCTTTCACTGTATCAGGCAGCGCAACCGAAGGTGTGGCTGATGATTTTACTATTACTGCTAGCCCGGTTACCATACCTGCAGGTCAGTTAAGTGTTGATATTATAATTACTGTCAATGACGATAGTGAAACGGAATCCGATGAAACAGTAATAGTTACTCTGGGGACTCCTTCACTGGGCACGCTGGGTACCATTACTGAACATACGGCTACCATAAACGATAACGATACCCCCCCGGTGGTGACAATAGTATCTCCGGCCGATCTTACCGAAGTAATTGAAGGGACCAATGTAACATTTGAGGGAACGGCCGATGACGCTGAAGATGGAGACCTCACTGCAAACCTGAGCTGGGATTCAGATCTTACCGGCAACATCGGCAATGCCGGTGGCCCTTTTGACGTTGGCGATTTGTCGGTTGGTAGTCATGTAATCACTGCCTCGGTTTCCGACCTTTCCGGATTGACCGGAAGTGCATCTGTTACCGTCACCATCAACGCACAGACAAGTGCATTCACCACCGCCTCTCAAAACGATCTTGAGTCAGTGGGTACCCTACTTGCTACCATAGAGCTCGCCGGTACTACAGATGTTGATATTGATGTTCCGTTTACCATATCAGGAACAGCCACTGAAGGAGTTGCAAACGACTTTACAGTATCGGCAAGTCCGCTTACCATCCCTGCAGGCCAATTAAGCGCTGATATTATAATTACTGTCAATGACGATAGTGAAACGGAATCCGATGAAACAGTAGTAGTTACTCTGGGGGTTCCTTCACTGGGCACGCTGGGTACCATTACTGAACATACAGCTACCATAAACGATAACGACACTCCACCTACAGTAACCATAACCTCACCGGTTGACGGAGTTACTGAAGCTATGGGAACAACCATATCTTTCGCTGCCACTGTTAGTGATCCCGAAGGAGAAGATCTTGAGGGTAGCTTATCCTGGGAGTCAGATTTGGACGGGGTAATTGGCACCGGTGCATCTTTTAGCACCACAACCCTATCTCCGGGCATGCACATGGTTACTGCCAGAGTTCAGGACAGTGGGGGGCTTGAAGGAAATGATATAGTGATTGTAAATATTACCAACACCCCGCCGGTGGTCACCATTTTAGAGCCAGCAGATGGGACTACCGTAGTAGGAGGTACAGATATTACTTTTTCAGCTACCATAATTGATGCCGAAGAGGCGAATCTGGCACCCGGTTTGACCTGGATTGCCAGCCTTGACGGCGGCATTGGATCTGGGGCATCGGTTACCGCCAACTTATCGGTAGGCACACAAAGTGTTACAGCAAGTGTTACTGACGGCGGAGGATTGGAGGGTAGTGATGCAGTAACAGTAATTATTACTGCTCCCAATGCAGCGCCATTGGACATTATCTTGAGCAATTCCACGGTGGCTGAGAATCAAGCTTCAGGCACTGTTGTCGGAACGTTTACCACCATAGATTTGGATGTCGGAGATACCCATACGTATACATTGGTATCAGGAACCGGCGATACAGATAACGGTTCGTTTAGTATTGTGGGCGACCAGCTTCAAACCGCGGCGGTACTGGATTTCGAATCGGGCAGCAGTTTAAGTATCCGGGTGCAAACCGAAGATGCCACCGCAGAAACTTTCCAGAAAGAATTCATAATAACAGTCACTGATGAGAATGAAGCGCCTACGGACATGGTCTTGAGTAGTTCAACCGTGGCAGAGAATCAAGCTTCAGGCACTACTGTCGGGACGCTTTCTACCACGGATCCGGATGCCGGGGACACCCATACCTACACCTTGGTATCAGGAACCGGCGATACAGATAACGCTTCGTTTAGTATTGTTGGCGACCAGCTTCAAACCGCGGCGGTGCTGGATTTTGAATCGGGAAGCAGTTTAAGTATCCGGGTGCAAACCGAAGATGCTATCGGCGCGACTTTCCAGGAGGCATTTACCATTACTATCACTGATGAGAATGAGGCGCCTACGGACATTACCCTAAGCAGTTCCACCGTAGCAGAGAATCAAGTTTCAGGTACCACTGTTGGGACGCTTTCCTCCACAGATCCGGATACCGGGGACACCCATACCTACACCTTGGTATCAGGAACCGGGGATACAGATAACGCTTCGTTCAGTATTGTTGGCGACCAGCTTCAAACCGCGGCGGTACTGGATTTTGAATCGGGAAGCAGTTTAAGTGTCCGGGTGCAAACGGCAGATGCCACCGGTGCGACTTTCCAGGAGGCATTCACCATTACTATCACTGATGAGAATGAGTCGCCTACGGACATTGCCTTGAGTAGTTCAACGGTGGCAGAGAATCAGTCTACCGGTACTGCTGTTGGGACCTTTACCACTACAGATCCGGATACCGGGGACACCCACACCTATACCTTGGTATCAGGAACCGGAGATACAGATAACAGTTCGTTTAGTATCGTAGGCGACCAGCTTCAAACGGCGGTGGTGCTGGATTTTGAATTGGGCAGCAGTTTAAGTATCCGGGTGCAAACGGCAGATGCCACCGGTGCGACTTTCCAGGAGGCGTTCACCATTACAGTTACTGATACCAATGATCCGCCCACTGATATTACGCTTTCAAACAATACATTACAAGAAAACCTGCCAGCAGGGACCACAGTTGGTACCTTAACCACCACTGACGCTGATGTTGGCGAAACGCATACTTATACCTTGGTTTCAGGTTCAGGGGACGCGGATAATGCCTCATTTAGCATAGTAGATGCTCAACTACAGACGGCAGTGGTATTGAATTTTGAAGTGGATAATTCTTTGAATATCAGAGTCCAGACTGCAGATGGAGGGGGATCCACCTTTTCCAAAGCATTTACCATTTCTGTTACCGATGTAAATGACCTTCCGGTGGCGGTGGATGATATAGATAATACCACTTCAGGAACCGCCGCAATTACGATTAATGTAGCGGGCAATGATACCGACGAGGACGGCAACGTAGTACCTTCTTCGGTTGCTATTGTCACCAATCCACCGAACGGGACTGCAGTAAACAACGGGGATGGTACTATTACCTACACTCCCAACGCAGGATATGAAGGTGGGGATAACTTTACTTACACCATTAATGATGATCAGGGTGAAACTTCATTGCCTGGGGATGTAGTAATTACTGTTGGCCCTAATAACCCCCCAGTTGCCAACGACGATCTAAGCAACACCACGCTGGAAGATGTTTCCATTAACATAAATGTTGTAGCTAACGATACAGATTCCGATGGCAGTATTGATCCTGCCAGTATAAGCATATTGACCGATCCGGCCAACGGCATTGCAGTTGCAAATAATGATGGTACGGTAACTTACACCCCAAATCCTGATGTAAATGGGACCGACGAATTCAATTATTCTGTAACAGATAATCTGGGTGCCACGTCCAACCAGGCGAGGGTGGTGGTGAACATAAATCCTGTAAATGATCCGCCGGTGGCGAACAATGATACCCGTGCCACACCGGAGGAAACCCTCCTTACAATTGACGTACTGACCAATGATAACGATCTGGCCGATGCTCCTGGTGGGGCACTGGTTCCCTCCACGGTGACGATTGTTGCTGACCCAACAAATGGTATCGCAGTGGTTAACCTTGATGGTACCGTTGATTATACACCTAACGACGGATTCAATGGTGCTGATTTTTTCACTTACACCGTTGATGATAACGAGGGCGCAACCTCGAATGTAGCTACTGTCACGATTAACGTAAGCAGTGTTAATGATCCACCGGTGGCGGTAGATGATCCTCTTAACCCAGGCACAGAAGATATCGCCATGGTAATAAATGTGCTGGCCAATGATTTTGATTCGGACGGAAGTATTGTACCCAGTAGCGTACTAATAGTTGACCTGCCACTAAATGGTACTGCGGTGAGCAACCCGGATGGCACGGTTACTTACACCCCGAACCCGGAGTTTAATGGAGATGACGACTTTACCTATACGGTGGAAGACGATTTAGGGGCAGTATCGAATATTGCCACAGTTAGTATTCAGGTGGCAAGCGTTAACGATCCACCGGTGGCTGTGGATGATATCAACAATTCCACCAATGAAGATACTCCGATCATTATTAACCTGACCGTTAATGATTCCGACCCGGACGGTACTATTGACAATTCCACTATCATGCCAACTGATCCTTCAAACGGGACCGTGACCGTACTTACCAATGGCAATGTCCAGTATTCGCCAAATCAGGATTTCAATGGGACTGATTCTTTTACCTATACTGTGAATGACGACGGAGGGGCTACTTCTAACCAGGCAACCGTCAGCATTGTAGTGAACGATATAAATGATCCACCGGTGGCTGTGGACGATGTGGAAGTCACCGACGAGGATCAGGAAGTAACTATAAACCTGATATCCAATGATTCTGATGTTGATGGTACTTTAATAATCTCCACTCTGACGCTGACCACTCCCTCTAATGGTACCATTGTAAATAATGGTGATGGTTCAGTGCGTTATATCCCTAATCCTAATTTCAATGGTCAGGATAGCTTCACTTATACCATAGCGGATGATGACGGCGACATCAGCAATATTGCCCAGGTCAATATTACCATCAACGACATCAATGACGCACCGGTCGCCAATGACGATGCTGTTAATACAGACGAGGATGTGATGGTGACTATTGTGGTTATCCTTAATGATACCGACGTGGATGGAACAATAGTTGGTAGTTCTGTAACGCTGGTGACTGCTCCTTCCAACGGTACCGCGGTAGTTAAGAATAACGGTGACATTGATTATACTCCGAATACGAATTTTAACGGACTTGAAACGTTTACCTATACCGTTGAAGATGACGACGGGGCGCAGTCGAACATAGCTACCGTAACTATTTCGGTAAATGCAATTAATGATGCTTTGGTGGCCGCAGATGACCTGGCTGAAACTGATGAGGACGTGGAGGTCCAGATAGACATTCTGGCCAATGATCAGGACCCGGATACCCCAATTGATCCTTCATCGGTGGTGATTGTGACTACACCGGTCAACGGTGTAGCAACGGTCAATGCTGACGGCACCGTAGACTATAATCCGGCTCCATTATATAATGGGCAAGACTCCTTTACTTATAATGTTAAAAACACCATGGGACAGGTTTCTAACATTGCCACAGTAACGATAATCATAAATGATATTAACAATTTGCCAGTGGCCATGGATGATTCAATAAGGGTATTTGAAGATGAAGTTTCTAATTTGAATATCCTTGAGAATGATTCGGATGTAGATGGTACTATCGATGTCAGTGGAGTTAGTATTGTAACAGGCCCGTCTAATGGTACTATTGAAATCACTACCCAGCAGGTTTTATATTCGCCGTTTTTGAACTATGTAGGGGAAGATCTCTTTATCTACACCGTGGCGGATGACGATGGGGGTGTGTCAAATGAGGCCACCGTAAAAATTGATGTTCGCGATGTTAACGACCCTCCTAGTGACCTGATTTTGAACAATACATTTGTAGATGAAGTAGAACCCATAGGCACCGTTATTGGAACGTTTGGTACGGTGGATGTGGATCCCGATGAAGTATTTACTTACAGCCTGGTTTCCGGAGCCGGGGATGAGGACAACGGAGCTTTTAGTATTTTCGAGGATAAACTGCTCTCACAGGTAACCTTCGATCAGGATCAGCAGGAGTTTTATAATATTAGGGTTAAAACCGATGACGGTGCCAGTTCCCTGACCAAGAATTTTGTAATTACCGTGTACTCACAAAGAGATCCCATTGGTATTATTCCAGGGGACCTACCAAGGTTTCATCCGGTAACTAACCCAAGCGAGACATACAACGTTACCGTGGAAGAAGAAGTTTCCGTGGATACAGTGTTGTTCAGATATCGCAGTCGTACATCGGATCGCAATGCCTGGACTATTTCAGGCTTAACCGGGCAGGATCGTTTTTATGAAACGGTTGTTCCCGCCAGTGCTTTTGATGAAGTTGGTATTGAGTACGAGTTTGTATTTATTGATACGGATGGAGGATCTATCAGTTTAATTGGTTACACCTATAACCAATACAGCGGAGACGGATTAAATTTTGAGAAGTTAGTATTTGGTGAACTGGTTAAAGATTATAATCTTCTAAGCATTCCTTTAAAGCTTGCCAATGGTAATGTCGCAAACGTATTAGACGAACTGGGGTCCTATGATCAAACCCTATGGCGGTTATTCACCTACCAGAATAATCAATTGGTGGAATACAACGAAGGGTTGAATACTTTACAACAAGGACAAGGATACTGGTTAATCATGAAGGATCAGAAAGAAATGAGTACCGGTCCCGGAAGTACCGAATTGATTGCTGACAGGGAATTTAACCTCCATTTGGATAAAGGGATGAACTTGATAGGGAATCCTTATGGATTTACCGTTTCATGGATCGATGTGCTAAGGTTTAATAATATAAGAACCGGTCGAGTGGAAGCTGATATTAGTGTTTATGACGGTGGATACGTGTCAACCGGCCTACTTGCCCCGTTTCAGGGAGCATTTGTGATGTCAGACGTTGATACCACCCTGAGAGTACCTTTGTTAAAGGACCCGGCGATCCAGCATGGCAGGACCGGGTCACCTAATCAAATCCAGGATGAAAACAACTGGGAGGTAGACCTGAATCTTACCACACCCAATTTTAAGGATCAATTGGGAGGGCTGGGTATGCGAGAGGACGCGGAGAATAGTAAGGATCAATACGACCGCATCAGACCTCCCAGATTTATCGAATACCTTGAAGTTAAATTTCTAAAACCTGAGTATTTTATGCCGGATTTTTCAAGGGATATTGTGCCAACAGCAAATGAGCATATTTGGGAATTTACCGTTGAAACCAATGTGTCGGACCAGCAAATTCGGATGGACTGGTCATCAATACCCATTGGTGACTACCAAAAGGAACTATGGCTTTATCACAAGGATATGGAGGTCATTATAAATATGCAACAGGTTCAGCATTATGACTTTTCCAATCAGCAAACTCATAATTTTGCGGTATATTACGGCGATAGTGAATTTATAGACAGAGAATTACATCCGGATGGGGCGTTGCTCACGGCAACCTATCCGAACCCTTTTACTGATCATCTTACAGTAACATTTTCACTACCCTCGAAAATAAATTCAGACTATTCAAAATTGTCTGTATATGATCTTATGGGAAGAAAGATCAAGAACCTGTGGGATGAGAAGTATCGCCCTGGATTTTATCAGGTCGAATGGGACGGAACTTATTCTTCGGGATTACGTGTACCTGGTGGAACGTATTTGTTGAAGCTTGATATTAATGGACAGGAATCAATTTACAGACGTGTCATTAAAAAATAGCCTTACATTTTTCTCCTGTTTGGCAGGTCTGATAGTATTTACCTTTGGTACTATCGAATTAACTGCGCAAACCTATTCCGGCAAAAGTAACAAGCTTGAAATCAAAATCCAGGATCCGGAGTTGGCCGAGAAGACCGTAAAACCAACCGTCCGATGGATTTATCCGGATGAAGTAATGGAATCTGTTAGCAAGGAGGAAGTTAACCTAAAGCTAGGGATCAGTTCAATTTCGCCGGTGGTAAAAGTTACCCTAATTGTAAACAACGAGGTAGTGGAGGTTTTCGAGAACTTCACACAGGCAGACCCAGGATATTTGTTCGACGCCTGGTTGGAAAAGACCGTACAACTTCGAACCGGGGCTAATGACATCCAGCTGATTGTGCAAAATCAGCAGGGTGCGTTAAAACATCAAAGAAAAATTGAGGTTGAAATGTCACCTGAGTTTCGCAGTGATCATGCGCTTATTTTTGCGGTAGATGACTACGACAGCTGGGGCAATCTTCAGGGACCGGTCAGGGACGCAGAAAAAATGGCCAGAGTGCTGGAGGACAAAGGGTATAACATTGAGATCATCCGTAATTTCACCACATTTGAATTACTGGAAAAGCTTGAGGAATACGTAGTAAAGGAGTTTCAACCACATGATCAGTTGTTTATATATTTTGCCGGGCATGGAAGTACGGATGCAGCCACTGGGGAAGGTTATTTCGTGTGCAAGAATTCTGTAAACCTGTCCAGTTCGAGCTCTACTTATATTGCCTACAGTGTGATTAAATCCATAATAAACAACATACCTGCGCAACATATTTTCGTATTGATGGACGCAGTAAAAGGAAAGGGAGAACCACTTTCAACGGTATTGTCAACCATCGAAGCACAAGCTTTAGATAGCACGGATACAGGTTCCAGTAGTGACACCATACTATCATCGGAGGGGAAAACCAGAATCGGTATTTTATCCGGTTCGACCGAATACCACCAGGGCCCGGCAAACACCGCAGGATCAGATTTGAGTGAGGCATTTATCACTTACCTAAGAAAAACCGAACTATCCGAGCAGCCCAGTTGGGAGGATCTCTTGAGGGAGTTTCAGGATATTGACCCGGTTCCAGTTTACGTTGAGTTTGGAGATCATAGCCCTGGTAACGGTTACACCTTTAAAAGGTCCACTTCCGAAAATTAGGATTGCTTACCGGTATACTCTCCGCTTGGTTTTACGGCTCTTTTTGTTATTCTTCTTCCCACTTAAGATATGCTTAAAGATGTCAGATACTGAGCGCCTGTCCTTATAATCTTCACAATCCAGTAACTCATCCAGAGGATAAGATATTGGGTTAAATTTCGCTCTGGAGATATCGGAAAATGATTTATCCTGATTTATTTGCTGCATAAACAAACCCCAGATGGGAAGCGCCATTGCTGCACCCTGTCCATGAGTGATGCTGCGAAAATGTATATTTGGGTCATCACTGCCTACCCAGGCGCCAGCTACTATATCGGGAGTAATACCAATAAACCAACCATCCGCATGTGACTGGGTAGTCCCGGTTTTACCGGCAATATCATTGGGAAGATTATACCGGGTACGTAACCTTTGTGCGGTACCCCTGTCAACCACTTGTCGCAGCATCTGGAGCATTAATTCTGACGTACGCTTAGACATCGCCCGCTGGTTGTGGTCAGCTGGTACAAACTCCTCCAATACTTCCCCGTTCTGAGTTTCGATCCGGAGCAGGTAACGCGGTTTGATAACCTGACCGTCATTCACAAAAGTGCTGTATGCACCAACCATTTCATACAAAGACAGGTTTGGTGTGCCTAATGCGATAGAAGGAACCTCCGGAATCTCACTTTCTATTCCCATTTTTTGTGCCATTCGCACAGCATTCTTGATCTTTGTTCGCTCCAGTACTTTAACCGAAACGGTATTTACGGAATTGGTCAGCGCACCCTGAACCGAATAATACCCATCGTAGTTTTCATCAGCATTGCCAGGAGACCAATCATCGAAATTCCTGTAAGTTATTCTCCTGGATGCTACGAAATCGCAGGGTTTCACTCCGTTTTCAAGTGCCGCTGCGTATACTACAGGCTTGAAAACTGAACCCACTTGCCTTTTGGTCCCAATATTAACGTGGTCATATTGAAAATACTTGTGATTTATACCACCTACCCAAGAAAGGATTGAACCATCATGTGGGTCCATGGCCATAAATCCGGCATTCAGAAAATACAGGTAATGCTTAACCGAATCAAGTGGCGAAATTTCTACATCCTGTTCACCATTCCAGGTAAATATGGTCATGGGAACCGGTTGCTTAAAAATTTCCTGAATTTCATTTTCCGAGTGCCCCTTGTCTTTTAACTTTTTATACCTTTCGCTTTTATGAATGGCTGAAATTAGTGAGTTCCTATTTTTGGACCAGGGTTGCGATCCTTCCCAGTGTTTGTTGAAAATTGACTGGAGCTCACTCATATGGTCAGAAACTGCCTTCTCGGCATATGTCTGCATTTTTGAATGAATGGTGGTATATATTTTCAGACCATCAGTGTAAAGGTTGTAGTTGTCTCCATCTTCTTTCTCATGGCTTCTGCACCAGTTCTGTAGTTCCCCGCGCAAATATTCTCTAAAATAGGTCGCGATGCCTTCATTATGATTGGTTAGGGTAAAATCAATCTCCAGCGGAATGGCTTTGAGTGAATCCACTTGGGATTCATATAGATAGCCATACTTTTCCATTTGATTGAAAACCACATTTCTGCGTTCCAGGGATTTTTCCGGGTTGCGCTTTGGGTTATAAAGTGTGGTGGCCTTAAGCATGCCTACAAGCACTGCCGACTCTTCAAGAGTAAGCTCCTTTGGCGGCTTGTTAAAAAATCTTACGGAGGCGGTTTCAATACCGAAAGCATTATAACCGAAACTTACCGTGTTCAGATACAGGGTGAGAATCTCTTCTTTTTTGTAAACCTGCTCGATTCGTCCCGCGACAATCATTTCCTTTATTTTGCTTACGGGTAAGGCCAGCATACCTTGATTATCTCTGGGAAATAAATTTTTGGCAAGTTGTTGAGTTAAAGTACTGCCCCCTCCTGAGCTGCGATCACCCATAATCAAAGTTTTTACAGCAACCCGCACCAGACTTTGATAGTCTACACCGTCATGTTGATAAAAACGAACATCTTCAGTGGCAATTAGCGCATCAATCAAATGAGTTGGGAGATCCTCAAAACTGGCATTGGTCCGGTCTTGCAAAAAATACTTGCCAAGTAATACTCCATCCATGGAATATACTTCGGAGGCGGTATTATTCTGGTAATTTAAGATATCCGTGGTATCAGGAACCTTGCCAAAAATTCCCAAATATACCAGAAAATAAAATCCGGAAGCCAGCAATATTACAACCCCAACAGCAATCCCGAAGATTTTGATTAGGGGCAAATACCACCTGAGGTCAGATGGCTTCTTCACAGACCTTTTTGATCTACTCCTTGGCACAACACAAAATGTTATAATAACAACCGGCTAACGTCCCCTTATTGGGGTTATTGTTGAATGTCAGTGTTTTAGTTCTGATCTTAATGCAACACGCACAACCGAAAAATTAATTTGCAATCCTTCAATAAGTTCCGTGATATTTACGCAGGAACCATTCAGCAGTGACCAGTGCCAGCAACATAATCAGCGCCCAGGGCCATCTTATCAATGGTTTAAAAATCTCTTCACTAAAAATAACACCCTGGGCCTTTTTGGTAATTAGATCGCTGGTAAGGCTTTCCCATTGGTTTGCAAGATAAAACTTACCAGCTGATTTAGCGGATAAGCCCCGCAAAAGTTGGAAATCCGCAGTTAAGTTTAGCGCTTCAAGAGCCATTTCAGTTATGGTAAACTGACCTTGACTGATGGTAGGTTTACCGTCGATTGAGGTGCTGGCCTGAAAGGTGTAAACGCCCGGCAGCAAGTCACTGATGCGGTAACTGTTGTTGCCTTGACTTGTTACATAGCTATATGTTTCGCTATATCCGTCTGGCCCATTGAGTGCTAATTCAATACTGTGGCCATAGGTTTCCTCGTATATTTCATTATACACTTCCGTTTTTAATACCGCTGGTTCGTTAGCATTGAAATGCAAAGTTACCGGGTATACCTTAAAACGGCTCTTTTCCCGATTGGAAGATAAATATTGAATCAATTTGGAAATGAGTTCATCAAACAATTCAAAACTCTGATTCATTGCGTAATCCTGCATGCGCCATTGCCACATACCTTCGCCGATCATCAACGCAGTTTTAAGAGAACCATCGTCGGTGACCAACAGCAAAGGGTTGGCAGTCACCAGGTTACCGACTTTTTGAAATAATAGTACTTCTGCGCCGCCACCCACTTCATAATTAGCAAACGGCACGGTTACCGGATTAAATCGTTCGATGGTTTGTTGTAACTGTTGGGAAAACTGAAATTTTGAGAAGGAGTCGTTTAAACTGGGAGCAACCTGGTCCTTTTGTAAATTGATAGTTCTTATCGACACCGTAGGATTTTCCGAGTTCACCCGGTTGAGATTGCTTCTACTACCTACGATGGTCCATCGAGGGGTGTTGGTATTGAGGTGATTGGCAATAACCGGAATGTTTTGAAGCTCCTGCGGGCTGATTTGATGAAGAATCAGCAGATCGTATGACTCTGCTTCTACTGTAGTAATACCAGGTATGTACAAGTGGAGTTGGTAGTTCTGGTTACTTTCAATGGCGTTTTTTATAGCCTTTATGTCGGGATGTGGATTCTTGGAGGCCAATAGGATGTTGCGACTTCCTTCTATAATTTCAATGTAAGCATGTCGCTGGTTATTGTTCTGAGTAAACTCACCTTCCAGGGGGCTGATGCTTACAGTATAATCTTGCAACCCTTTTCTGGTAGCGTCCAGTTCGAAGTCAGTTTCCAGCAGTTGAGGAGGAGAACTCAGTTGCAATGTTTTACTCTGCAAGACTCTTTGACCATCCCTGATACTTACTTCAATATTCCCACTCCTGAACCCATCGTTCAGGATTTCCGCCCTGATAATGAATTTATTTCCCTGGTAGGCAATTTTATTGTAGTGTATCGCTTTGAGCCTGATATCCTGCTGGGGGATGGTGTCTCCAGCTGCCACGGTATAAATGGGGAACTTGAAAAGCGAATGGGCAGGCGATAGCCCCTGATTGTGGATACCATCACTTACCAAAACCATCCCGGTCAGGTTTTTCCCTTCGTAGTCTATCTGGACACTGGAAATCATCCGGTTAAGTGGGGAACTCATTTGTCCAAAATCCACGGAATCTTCTACTAAATTTTCAAATGTTTGATTAAAAGTGCGATACTCTACGCTATACCCATTATCGACCAGGGTATTACCCAGTTGTTTTACCTGATTCAGTTGATCCTGAAGATAATCTGCAGACAATACCTCCGCCATTGAAGATGAGTTGTCAATGGCAACAACATAATGTGGCTTCTCAACGGTGTTTTTAAACTGCTTAATGATAGGTCCAACCAACAGAAAGCATAAAAAGGAAATCAAAATGAACCGGAAAGCAGTTAGTATGTAATGTACGGTGCTGCCCCAGGGTCCTGGTTTTTTGTAAAGTATGTAGGTTAGGCCCGCACCGAGGGTTATGCAAAGAATTATAAACCAAGGTGAACTATCGAAGATTAACAATGATTTTTCCATGCAGTAAAGGCTGGTTGTCCGGAAAACAAAGTATTCCGGAAATTCGTTTTATTTTGGCCTGACTAGGTAAGCATGCCTCCGTCGACCTGAAGTACCTGGCCGGAGATATAATCAGCATGATCCGACGCTAGAAATACCGCGGCCAACGCTACATCCCGTGGTTTACCACCACGTTTCAATGGAATAGCCTCCCTCCATGCTTGTACGGTTTTTTCGTCCAACTGTTCAGTCATTTCGGTTTCAATAAATCCAGGCGCGATGGCATTGCAGCGAATATTCCGCGAACCAAGTTCCAGGGCTACCGATTTGGTGAAGCCAATTATACCTGCCTTTGACGCTGCATAATTAGTCTGTCCGGCATTTCCTTTAATGCCTACCACAGAAGTGATATTGATGATGGATCCACTTCTTTGCTTCATAAAGGTTCTGGAGGAAGCCTTAACGGTGTTGAAAACAGATTTCAGGTTGGTTTCAATGACTTCATCCCAATGTTCTTCAGACATGCGCATCAATAAATTATCCCGGGTGATCCCAGCGTTATTCACCAATATATTTAGCCCGCCAAAATCATTTACTACCTGGTTTATTAGTGCTTCGGCATCTTGAAACCGGGAAGCATCCGACCGGTAGCCAATTGCCTTAACGCCCGATTCTTCCAGCTCTTTGACCAGTGCCTCACCTCTTTCAACACTCGATAAATAAGTAAATGCCACCTGGGCACCCTGGGAAGCAAATTCTTTGGCAATCGCTCTGCCGATTCCTTTTGATGCTCCTGTAACCAGGGCTATTTTATCTTGCAGCATTTTCATAGATCCAATTTTAATGAATTCAAAAATATACTATACTTTGTTAAAAAAAAATTGATCGGCTCTGCTTAAAATATAACTTCAAAATGCTGGTTTTTTTGTCCAAACAATTGGATTAAATTTGCAGCAATTCAAAAGTAGAATAATAAATACCAGTTAACATGGCTTCAAGATATGATTTGATAGTAATAGGCAGTGGTCCTG
>BQJT01000047.1 GCA_021604845.1 Cyclobacteriaceae bacterium | reverse complement strand
TCCAGATTAAACACAGGGGGAAAGCCCACCAGGTATGAGGAATACTCCAGGGTGTGATGTTATATGCATACAATACGATCCCGAAGGTAATGATCTTTAAAACCGCCGCCAGGGCTACGTTGATAAGACCCACAGCAGTGGCAGCCACTGCATCTTTTCCATCATAATAGTTGAGATTCTTTTTTAGGCTTATATACCACTCAAGTACCACCAAACCGATCATAATAGGTCCGGCAATTGCAATTATGTTAGGCAGGTCCCAAGCGATTACCTGCTCATAAGTTAAAGGTTTCTCGATCATTGAGGGGAAAAAAAACAAAAGGCACGCTAAGCGAGCTTTGCAATGTTAGGAATTAGTATGCTTTTCCACTAGATAATTCACGGTTTTATTTTAATCTCTGGTGTTGATTTTTTTTGAAAATAACCCGTTTAATATGTTAAACAGCTAAAATTTATCTACTTCTGCATAAGCCTTAATTAGCGCGATTTCACCGTCCTTCCCGGGCTTAAAGTTTCCGTGCTCCATACCCACAATCCCCCTGTAACCTTTGTCGTAGATATGTTTGAAAAGGTTCTTGTAGTTTATTTCACCGGAAGTTGGCTCCTTTCTTCCCGGTACATCTCCAACCTGGAAATATGCGATATGGTCCCAGCACCAGTCAATGTTTTCAATCAGACGGCCCTCGTTCCTTTGCATATGGTAAACATCATACAGAATTTTACAGGCTGGGCTGTTCACAGCAGTACAGATCATGTAGGTCTGGTGTGCAGTTCGTAAAAAGAGCTCCGGAGTATCACTTAACGGTTCAAGTACCATAACCAGATTATGAGGTTCAAATACTTCCGCACCTTTTCTCAAGGCCTCGATCACATTGCTGGTCTGAATACCAATGGGCAGGGAACGTTGGTAAAACCCGGGTACCACGGTCATCCATTTGGCGTTTACCCTGGCAGCAACCTCCACCGCACGTTCGCAGGTTTTCACAAAATTATCCACGTACTTTGCTTCCCCGGTAGTTAAAGAAGTCATCCAGTGTTCCCCGGTGAGTATCACAAAAACACCCATAGTCATGTTCAGCTCACCGAGTTTTTCGCCCAACTGCTCCTGAAAATCCACAGATTCGTCCATCAAGCCGTTGAACTCCAAAGATTTGAAACCCATGTCGTGCATAAACTGAAGTTGATCTAGCTTATCCTCTCCGGCGCTGTTCTTGAACATACCAAAATGGGGTGCATAATCCAGTTTGAAGTTATTCTCAGGCAAGGCAACTGACTGGCCCATTAAGTATGAAGGAGTTAATGATAAGCCGGCGCCGATAGCTGCAGAATGATTAATAAAGGATCTTCTTTTCATGGGTCTCTAAAGTTAAAAATCAATAATATAAAAGAATTAGCATTTTAGCGAACGGTAGGATAGAAATCGGCCTGCACTATCCTGTTTGTCGAGCCCTTTGTCTACCTTTGCCCGCCATGCCAGACCCACAGCAAAATCCTTCCAAGCGTGTTTATGGATTGCAATTTTGGTTGCTGTGCCTTAGCACTTTTTTGTTTTTCACCAGCTTCAACATGATTATCCCGGAACTCCCGGCGTACCTGACTTCGATTGGGGGTGCGGACTACAAGGGTTTGATTATATCCCTGTTTACCTTAACTGCGGGAATTTCCAGGCCGTTCAGTGGTAAACTGGCAGATAACGTAGGCAGAATTCCGGTAATGGTTTTTGGGTCGGTTGTATGTGTTATATGCGCGATCCTCTACCCGTTTTTTGGCACCATTTGGGGATTTTTCCTTTTAAGACTGGCCCATGGATTTTCCACAGGGTTTCAGCCTACAGGAACTTCCGCCTATGTAGCGGACCTGGTTCCTTATCAAAGAAGGGGGGAAGCTATGGGATTATTAGGCTTATTCGTAAGCCTTGGGTTTGCAGTTGGACCGGCGGTGGGTGCTTACATTGCCCAGTTGATATCGGTTGACGTCATGTTCTATACCTCCTCTGCTTCAGCACTGTTGTCCGTGTTGGTGCTGGCCGGTATGAAAGAGACTTTGACTACCGGTCAGAAGTTTAGAGGTTCACACCTTAAAATCGAAAAGCGGGACGTGTTCGAACCCAAAGTTTTTTCACCCTCGCTGGTGATGATGTTGACTGGTTTTTCCTTTGGCACCATACTTACCATCATCCCGGATTTCAGTGATTTCCTGGGTATAAGCAATCGAGGGGTATTTTTTACAGCATTTACCTTAGCCTCCCTGTCAGTACGGGTGCTTGCAGGCAAGGCTTCCGACCATTTCGGCCGGGTCAATGTACTTAAGGTCGCCACATTAACCTTAGCAATAGCAATGTACTTAATAGGGGCTTCAAATTCCTTTTACTCCTTTATAGGGGCTGCAGTATTGTTTGGGTTGGCCAGTGGCATTAGCTCACCTACGATTTTTGCCTGGACCATAGATTTAAGCCCTGACAAGCATCGGGGGCGGAGCATGGCGACCATGTTTATTGCTTTGGAAATCGGGATTGGTACTGGTGCTCTGATATCGGGGTGGTTGTATGCAAATGATTCCAGTATGTTTGCACCAGCATTCTGGCTGGGCGGTGGGCTGGCCTTTGCAGCCTTTTTGTATGTGGTATTCGGTACTTTTACCGGTGGATATATAAATAAAGGAGATCTTATAAAGTGATGCCTCAGGCCTCTGGCCCGATTCACAAATAATTAAAGAAGTAGTTAACGGCAGTACCGGTTTTGTTTAGCACGGAATATGCATTGCGCTCTATTGTATGTAGCTAATGCTGCTTGAATTCTTGTTTATCAATCTTTTCTGTTTCGCCTAAAATGCTGCTGCACCAGCTGATTAAAATAGACTTTGGACTCGACAAGTTCAAATTGCAGCGTTCCAGGGAGATCAGAAAATAAAGTTGGCCCGCCTCCAAGCAAGATCGGAAAGAAAGTTATTATCATCTCATCAATTAAGTCCTCCTTTAAAAAGCTTTGAATGGTAACACCTCCGTCAATATAAAGACGGGTACATCCTTGATTATGAATTTGTTCTAAAATTTGGGGCACGGTACCTTTTACCAGATACGCCTTCTTCCGGTGACTTTCAGGTATTTCGTTTAAAGAATTACTCAAAACGAATACTGGTTTTTTATAAGGCCAGTTGACATCAAACCCAAGCACTGTTTCAAATGTATAGCGACCCATAACCATAGCATCAATTTCATTGGTGAAATTGACATAGCCCATATCTTCATTTTCCGGAATCTGAATGGAATCAAGCCATGCAATGCCCCCATTTCTATCCGCTATGTAACCATCTAAACTGGTAGCTATATATACGCTATTCTTTTTTTCCATTTAACAAAATAAACAAGGCGTGCTAACTCTCTAATTAAGAATAGTAGCCGACTGCGTGGTACTTTTCTGTCAAGATATGTTATGTGCTTTTTCTATTTCATTATAACTTTTTCGAATGCAGAAGGAATGTGAAAATCAGCTTGAGAACTAACTGGTTTTATCCATGAGAACCAGGTAACATCATCCTGTTTATGACTTTTAAAATCGGCTCTAAAAACTCCCAGATAGAATGGATTTGCAATTCCTAGTTCTTTTAGTTCTTTTAATGAAATCTTACCCTCAACAACATAACCCGTATCAGTAATTTTTGCAGCAACTACTTTACTTTCAAAATTCCAGTCATCATTAAATTCACGATAATACTTTGCAGAATAATCGAGAATTTTTCCATTCATGTCAATTTCAATACAATAATACTTGGTCAAAGTTGAATCATTGGAAAAAAACAATTCAACTCGGTCTCCCTCTGCCACGGATGCTTCTTTTTTAAAAGGAACTGTAATGGGTGTATCATCCTCTACCTGAAAGAAGAAGTTGAAATAAGTATCAGAGATAAAGGTTCTGAATTTTGTTTTATCCTGGTCAACTGCCTCCCAAGGCGAAATCAAATTCTCAATCATTGCTGCTTGCTGCCACTCATGCTGGGCGATTACACCATCTACTTTAATTTGTTTCTCCAATACAGGAATAGAGAGTTTTGATTGAGCTGATGATTTATATGAGAACACAAGCAAGGCAACTGAAAAGAAGTAAACATACCTTTTAATCATTTTATTCATTATTAAGTACTTCCCCATATTCTCGGAGAATCTTTCGACTGTAGTCCTCTCCAAATTTTTGTATATAGTTACCATTAATCCATGCCCCAAATGTTGTAATTGATTTTATGCCCATACTTTCATACAGAACTACATCTCTTCGGCACTGTTCTTTACTACAGGGGATTTTCACCAATTTATCACTTTTCCAATCCGAAAACATAGAGACATCTAACCAATATTCCAGAATTTGGGCAGTTTCAGGTGGAAATATTTCAAGATTAATTTTTAAGTGAGTTTTCAATTTATCATTCAGTGGCTTGGAATAATCTCTTTGAATTGGAGCAAATTCAAGAAATATTCCAGGAAGTGGTTTTACTTTTTCGGGAGGGACGACCGTTTCTACATAGGCAAGATGAGCAACAGTTGCTTTCGGGTCGTACTCTTTAAGTGCTTCAAGAATCGAATTTTCATAGAGCAATACCTGTTCGCTGGGGCTATATATTCCACATTCAGTACAATTACAATATAATTGCACATCGTCCGTCCAGAAAAAATAGCGGTGACTGGTTGGTTTTATCCAATGAGCCATTTCCACTACA
Organism: Cyclobacteriaceae bacterium; assembly: GCA_021604845.1. Taxonomy (GTDB): domain Bacteria; phylum Bacteroidota; class Bacteroidia; order Cytophagales; family Cyclobacteriaceae; genus SZUA-3. The sequence continues at coordinate 20,485 of BQJT01000047.1, read as the reverse complement.
TTCTTCTTTACAATTTTCAAAGCTTCTTTTGATGTAAAGCACATATTGTAATCACTATTCCGCTTACCATTTTTATCAACTCTAAAAAAATCGGGATGTTGGTTGAATAATTGACGTGGCAGCAATTCCATTAATATATGCAGTTCGTACTCCACATTAATACCATATTTTTTACACTCGGCAAGAAAAACTTCACCTTGTTCACTTTCCAGAAAAGCCTTTAATTTAGGAAGAGTTTCTAATCGTGTGTCCGAGTGGAGTGCAATAACATTCAATCCGGCATCGTTTGCCATATTAACCCACTTTTCACACCCTACAGAGGTTAAATCACTAGGATAAACAACCACACCACGCTTTTCGACCTCTATTTGAGATTTTTGAGCAAACGAATCATAGCTCGGGAAAAGGAGGACCATTACAAACAAAAAACTGCAACTAATCCTTAGAAGTGATTTTGTTTTCATATTAAAATATCCTCTCAATATCATCATACCGAAGTACTTCGTTTGTACGATCATAAATTATCAACTGCTTTGCAGAATGATTGACAGTGATTTGCAATTTCCGATCATTAAGAAAGTATTGTAGATGAATTAGCACTTGAGGTATTATTAGAATAAAAAATCCAACTGCGATATATAGACCAACTACTTCGTGCATCACAAGAAAGTAAATAAGACCCCCAACCGCACCAAGATAGAAAACCAAAGAGTATCTGATTTGTCTAAGCTGATTCTTGGGATCAAGAGAAAATTCTAATTTGAAATCATCGCCCATAATTGTGCTCACGGTCCCGGCTAGGGGCGTGGGTAACCCCTCGGCTAACAGCACTAAACTAACGAACCTGCGCCAGCCTACCAATTTCTACTATAAATGGAAAAGTAGATTTAATGCGGTTAGCAGTGCGTGGTATATTAAAAATGAAAATGCAGGTAGTAGGGGAGTGGGGCAAACGGACCTAAGTTTCAAATGGGAAGTTTACCCATGCCATTCTAGCCGTTGTTGTGTCTTGTCTCTAACCAATAGTCAAGTTTACTCTTTTGCCCAGTCCGATTTCCAATAGCTTATAAAGAGTAGAAAGTTGAATATCGCTTCTCCCATTTTCAATTCTGGAAATAAAGCTTTTCTTAGTTCCGGTTCGTTCAGCAAGTTGCTCTTGGGTCATTTTTGCTTCTTTACGAGCTTCCCGAATAATCTCGCCAATAGCAAAAGCTTTAGCTTTAATTTCAAAATTTGCTCGTTCCCGTGTACCTATCGGTCCGTACCTTTTGTCAAGATGTTCGTCAAATGATGTCAAATGCTTTTTCATTTTGATTTACGCTTTAATTCAAAGTACTCGTATTTAATCCTCAAAGCTTTTTCGATCTGTTTATTGAAAGTCTTTGGTGTTTTCTTCTGAAACCCATTAAAAAGGATCACCAATTTACCTTTATCAAAGCAGCAAAAGATTCGATAAATATTGCTTCGATATTCAATCCGAATTTCGAATAACCCATCAGTCCCACTCATATGTTGAAAAAACTTACTGGGTATTCTCTCAGCCATTCTTACCAAGAACAAAACTTGGCGATTTTATCTTTAACTTTATTATCAAGAGGGTCAAAAAAGTCTTTAAAGTAGTTCTTGAAGAACACGATTTGACGTCTTTGCTCCATTCACAAAGTTAACTAATAATGGAACAACGAAAAAATTATTGAAGAGGTTCCAAAGGGAGATGTGGCATAACGGTCGCAGCTATGCGCCCGGCCTAGTATAAAGTTAAGAAATTTTGGGGCTGGCGTGTAGCGTATGTTGGGGGTAGTGGTTAACCAGCAAGTTGTATAAATGCTTTACCATCTTGATTCTCTATTAATTTGTAAGCAGGGGTTTGCGTTAATGAAATAATGCAGGCATGATGAACACTCAGAACTTTATCCTGTAATTCCGGATCATCCTCTAGAGCTATAATCTTTAACCCAAGCTTATCTTTTAAAATGTCAATCGGCAAATGTCTATCATGAGATAATGTTAAGGCATGGCTTGCCAGTTCAGACAAGATTTTGGAAACTTTATCATTCTTATCTGGGTCACCTCTGAACATGTTCTTTTTCAGCCAATCTTCAACGATTGACTCAGACCATCGAATTGCTTTTTGACATTCTCCAATTAAAGTAGGAGAGTATCTTGATAAGATGGTTTGCCACACTGCTATTGTGTTTGGATCTGCTGCGATCTCGGCTTTTGCTCGATTAAATTCTTCAATTATACCATGAGTTGGCATTCCATTAATTTGTGGGTCGATTGGACCAAGATTGGAATGTTTACCCATTATTATTTCTTTACAAGAGCATGCAATCATGGTACCAGCCGACATTGCGATTTGAGGTACAATCGCCCTAATGTCATTACCAAACATTGTTTTGAGGTAGTGGACTATTGACTCAGTTGCCCCTATTGAACCACCAGGTGTATGAAGGACCAAATCCAGCCCCCTGTTTCTTGTCAATCCTTTAATCGTTGACATAAAACCCATTTTGTCAGAGTCAACGATATCGAATCTAAATCCTTTTTGAGCAAGGTTGCCTTTCTGAAGCCAACCTGAATAATAAATTATGGTGTTTCTACCGGTTTTAGCAGAGAGGTCTGAGAGATATTGTCTCCTTATATGATCAAAAGCATTCGGCTGAGCACCGATCTCTTTTAGTATTTCATTCCAGGTAGGCACTTAGTCAATTATACAGCCTTGATTTGAGTTTATTGAAAGTCTAGTCCAATGTAGTTTTTCTTTCTTTTCAGAGGACTCCTCGTCATTGTCTGGGATTTGGAATGAATTTTGGGTTTGGAAAGTACTTCGATTTGGCTCTATTCCTAGCTTAATAAAAAGCTCAACGGCCTCTTTAATCTTTTCTTTTTTTATTTCTTCTAAGTTCATGGGTAGGGCTGGTGATAAACTGTGAACATAAAATTACTTAATAGCAGTCAACATTCCAATGAATGAAATGTGGAAGAGAGTAGTAAGTCTTAAGATTAGTTCCTCAAAATCTTTTTGCATTCTATATGTTTCATTACCCCCAACGGTCGCAGCGAAGGCGCGTAGGTTCTACCATTGCTGCGTGTACTAAAGTAACGAACCTGCGCCAGTCTCACAAAGGCTACTTTCAATGGATAGCAGAATCTGGTTTGGAAAGCTGCGAAACATATTTCAAAAATTGAAAAGCAGTAAGGCGTAGGGAGTGGGCTACTTGCACAGGTGATTATCGAAGGTAGTTACACCTATGCGGTCTTCGCGTATGTTGTGTGTTGTTTTTTTATTTTTTAAAGCCATTTGTATTGTCCTTCAGGTAATGCTTTGAATTCTGGTGTCGAGAGAATTAAACTATCAATTGTGCTTATTATCTCATTAAGATCCGAAGCTTCTTTAGATTCATAAATAGCTGTATTAGTTCTCCATGTAATTTCTTTTACCTTGTCTTTAATTTTAAATCGAAGACGATACCTTGGTTCAGGGTTAACTTCAATTCCGCTTTCAGGTTTGAATTCGCTCGGGTATTCAAGTATCTTATATTTTACACAAAGTGTCATTAGGTCACAAAGTGCTTTTTGAGGAATAAATACTACTGTGTCAGTATACAATGGCTCATCTAGAAACGGATTAATCAATTTTTTTAGTTGTCCCGTTTCACTGTTGTACTTGAAGGTTGATCCACTTGCTTCGTCAATTTCGAATTGAAATGAACAGTTTTCGTCAAGTCCTTTCGTATCGGTATTGTCAGAATCACAGCTTATTGTGATTACAAAAATCAATATTAGAATGGTTAAGTATCCTTTCATTTTAAATAACACACAACTTATTTATATACTCATATTCGTACCGTATTTACCGCCAAATATGAAAATAACACTCAACCGAATCGTTTATGGGGATTGTCTGACTGACTTCCTATTCCTCTTCTCCGCCGCCGCTACTGCTGTTATTCTTCTCCAGGTACTGTAACCAGGCAATTTTACCTCTTAACTTTTTGCGCTCCTCAACGCTCGGTGTGTGCGTGGAATCAACCGCCATGATCTTGTCATAGTAGTTCAATGATACCCAGTAAGCTTTTTGCCGGTCCGAAATTCGAGCCAGTGTAAGCAGCGCTTCAATGTTCTGCTCGTCCAGTCTGAGCGCTCCGTTGGAAAAGTATCGTGCCGAATCGAACTTGCGCTTTCTGTAATATACCGCACCCAACTTACTATAGGCTGGTTCGTATTGGTCTTCCTTGGATATTACTTCGCGGAATAGGTCTACCGAAGGGTCCAACTGGCCGGTTTCCGCTTTCGCCACCCCTTTCTTATAGAGGAAGTCTACGTCACCGGGGCTTTTGGCAAGATTTTTATCGATATAAACCAGTGCGTTGTCATAGTCTTCTCTTTGTAAATAAATATCAGCCAGGGCCTTGGATGCTCCCATGGATTCGGGATTTAAGGACAAGCATTTTAATAAACTTTCCTCCGCAGCTTCAGGCTGTCCCATGGCGATTAGTATGTTCCCTTTTCGCAAATGATTTTCAGCCATGTCGGCATCTTTTTCCAGTGCCTTATTTATATGATCTAATGCGGGCTGGTATTGCCTGTTATCCAGGTACAGGTCTGCCAACAACTCATTCAATGCCAAAGTGTCCAGTGCCAGGCTCTCTGCCTTTTTGGCTGCTTCAAACGCGGCTTTCATTGAGTCGTTTTCAACATAGGTTTGAGCCAGGAACAAATGGTACTCCCCCTGACTGTCATTCATCTCCACTGCCTTGGATATACTTTCCAATGCCTCTTTTCTTTTGTCCATATTCCATAAAATCAACCCCTTCCGGTAATAGTTGGTAGAAGTTCTTGGATACTTTTGAGTAGCAATGTTTATGGCCTTAAGTTCACTGCTGCCATAATCCTCAAGTGCAGGCATTTTATCGGGTTGGTAACTGTCACATGCGGCCAGGATCAGCATAAAAAACAGGCCAAAAAATAAGAAAGGTTTCATAGTCAATTCCTTATAATTAAAAAGTCATCTAAAATTATAAATTTTTTTTAACCAATCATGGAATTTCAGGTACTTTTGCCGGACAGCTCGTGGCACAAAGCCCACAACGCAAGCACAAAGCTCAAAGCAAATTTCCCTCCATGCTCTAAACGGTTGCTCTTGCTATGAATAAACTCGCTATGAACGGAAAAATTTGCCTGGTTACCGGGGCCAATGCTGGCATTGGAAAAGAAACTTGTATGGCCCTGGCGTCAAAAGGCGCAGAGGTGGTAATGAGTGCCAGAAATTTCGAACAGGCGGAGGAAGTAAGGAAGTTTGTTATATCCCAAACCGGAAATTCCAATATTCATCTAATGATCGCCGATCTGAGCGACCCGCAGGAGGTAGCCACTCTTTCCGATAAGTTCCAGGCGAAATTTCAGAAGCTGGATGTGCTGATAAACAACGCGGCTATCTTTCTCACCGACTATATCGAGACCCCTGAGGGTATAGAAACGCAATGGATGGTAAACTATCTGGCGCCCTATCTGCTAACCAGGAGATTAATGAATTGTTTAATGGCCGCACCTGAGGCAAGAATTATCAATGTAAGCTCAAATGCTCATCTCAGAGGGAGTATAAACTTTGCCGATCTAAACCGGGCATCAAATTATCAGGGGTTTAAAGCCTATGCCCAGTCAAAACTGGGCAATATACTTTTCACCAAGTCACTGTCGGTACGATTGGCAGGCACTGCCATATCTTCATATGCAGTACACCCGGGGGTGGTCAGTACCGGAATTGGTAATAAATACAGTCACGGATGGTTGGCCTGGCTGTGGCGCCTTGGGAAACCATTTATGATCTCTCCTGCCAGGGGGGCGGCTACCATAGTTTATCTGGCTGCCGCTCCTCAAATTCAGGACCTCAGTGGATTATATTTTGTAAACTGCCGGCCACATACATCTTCACCGCAATCGACCGATCCCGAGATTGCCAAACGGCTATGGGAGGTTTCCGAGAGCATGATTCAACCCTATCTGGAATAGTTCGATTCATTGTAGATGTGTTCGATTTCAAACACATTTCAACCCTGTTTATATTTTTAACATTCTGAAAATCATACATTTATATTACTGGCATATACTTTGTGTTAGCTGTAACCAGGAGGGAAAAAAGTATGAAGAAAGTTTGGATAGAATTTAAGAGATCTATGGAAGATCATAGTTTGATGATCCAGTTGATCCAACTGATATTGATTTTACTGTTGCTTGTATTATGTATAACCAAATAGAGAATTTAACCCAAATAGGGGGATAATTAATTTACCTGTTTGTCATTAATTTGCAAACCAAAATTACTAACCAGTGAAACGGCTGTTGAGCGATACCGTAAAAGAAATGTTCGGAATGGAATGGGAGTTTACCAACCTGGATGTTTTCATTTTTTATTTGCTGGTAATTACCACCACCGCACTGGCTGTCTATCTGCTCTGACTTTTTTTTAAAAAATATTTAAACCATTTCGAGCTTGATGCGTTAGAAACTTTGAGAATGATCAAAGTTTCCATAGTACATGACGGTTGAAGAAAAGATAATCCAATCCAGCCATCAGCTCTTTATGCAGTTTAGCGTAAAGAGCATTACCATGGACGACATTGCCAGGGACCTGTCTATTTCCAAAAAAACCATTTACCAATACTTCAGAGATAAGAACGATCTGGTGCTACAGGTGACCCGCGATCATCTCGAAAAGGAAAAACTTGAGATCCGGGCGATTAAAGAAAGTACTTCCAATGCCATTGAAACGCTGATAGAAGAGTCGCTATGCTTGCGCAAGAATATTACTGGCATGAACCCTTCCCTTTTATTCGACCTGAAGAAATACCACCAGCAAGCCTGGGAGTTGTATCTGGATTGTAAGCAAACAGTATACATCAGTTCCTTGAAAGAAACCCTTGAGAAGGGTGTTGAAGAAGGGTATTTCCGCCAGGAAATTGATCCACGAATATTAGCTGTTTTACGGGTAGAGCAGATACAAATGTCCTTGGAGCGATTTACTTATCCCAGGGATCAATTCGAATTTAAGGAAGTTCAGATACAATTATTCGATCACTTCCTGCATGGCCTGGTTTCCGAAAAAGGTAGAAAATTGTTGAATAAATATAAGAAAGATCATGTTGAAACTCTCAAATAGATGGTTTTACTGGTTCGGGTTTTTAACCTTGATCCCACAATTTGTACTGGGGCAGGCTGAACCAAATCTATTTACTCTGGAAGATTGCCTGACCTATGGTTTTGAGAACCAGGCACAAGTGCAAAATGCAAACCTGGAGAGACAATTTGCTATCGCACAGATAGGAGAAACCCGGGCTGATGGATTGCCACAAGTAAACGGATATGCGGAATATTCAAACTTTTTTAATATTCAGAAGTCGTTTTTACCGGCTATAATATTCGATCCCAATGCTCCCTCGGACGAGTTCGTGGCGGTACCATTTAGTCAGCAATACAACGGTCTGGCCACTTTAACCGGCTCCCAGATGATTTTCGATGGTTCCTATTTCGTCGGGTTGCAAGCCGCCAGAACATTTAAGAGTTTGTCCGATAAAGATTATATCAAAAGCAAGACTGATGTGGCAGAATCAATTACCAAGGCATACTATACGGTACTGGTAACCCAGGTTGGACTTGACTTGATCAATCACAATTATGGCAGGCTGGATACTTTACTTACTGAAACCACCCTGCTGCATGAGAACGGATTCGCTGAAAAAATTGATGTAAGCAGGGTTCAGGTAGAGTTCAATAACACGGAATCTCAAAGATCAAGGGCTGAAAGAAGTCTTAATCAGGCATATAATCTGTTAAAATTTCAGATGGGAATGCCACTTTCACAGACAATCACATTAGCTGAGACAATTGAAGATATCACTTTGGAAGTACTGGACTACAACTTCCAGGATTTTAGTTATCAGGATCGAATTGAGTTTGGCCAGCTTGAGGTTGGCAGGTCTCTGGCAGAACTGGACTTAAAGAATAATAAGGCAAAATACCTTCCTTCAATTGATGCCTTTGCCACTTTAGGCACAAATACCGCTACCAATACCAGAAGCGAAGTCACTAATTTTGATGATAAATGGCTGAACTACGGATTATTTGGGTTTCGCCTGAACGTGCCAATTTTTGATGGTTTGCGGAAAAGTTATCTGGTACAGCAAAACCGCATACAGCTGGCGCAGATCGATAACGATATGAGGTACCTGAAACAAAGCATTGATCTTGAACAGGAGCAGGCGAAAATAGATTTCGAGAACAGCTTGGAAAATCTTAGAGCCCAGAAAAAGAATATGGCATTAGCATTGGAGGTATATGAGGTCACCAGGATAAAATATCAGGAAGGTATTGGTTCCAATATTGAGGTGATTGACGCCGAAACTACCTATGAAGATGCACAGAGTAACTTCTTCAATGCCCTATATGATGTCTTAATTGCAAAAGTGGACATGGAAAAGGCGTTGGGGATACTTTATAAACCTAATTCAGAAGAATGAAATCAATTCAACTAACATTATTAATCGGGATCATTGCAGCCTGTGGTGGTGGGGAATCCTTACAGGATAAAAAGCAAAAAATTGATGAGCTTCGTTCACAGGTGGCTCAGCTGAACCATCAAATTGAGCAACTCGAAACTGACCTAATTCAGGCCGATCCTGACTATCAGCAGACTTCCGGGCAGTATACCCTGATTTCCACTTTTAAAGTTCTTCCACAACCATTTGAGCACCGGTTCGAAGTAAGGGCGTCTGTGGCTTCCAGAAGAAATGTCCTGATAAGTGCTGAAACCAATGGCAGAATAGAAGCCATCCATGTGAGGGACGGCGACCAGATAAAAAAGGGACAATTATTAATAACCCTGGATGCCAGTATTCTGGAGAACTCGGTGCAGGAGTTGAAGACCCAACTTAACCTGGCTACTACTATTTATGAAAAAAGGAAACGTCTCTGGGAGCAGAATGTAGGGTCTGAGGTGCAGTACCTGGAATCCAGGACAAATATGGAAACCCTCCAGCGAAAGCTGGCAACCACTAATTCACAACTACGGCAAGCGAGGGTAACCGCACCATTTGACGGGGTAGTGGATAACATTAGTGCCAAGTTGGGTGAGATGGCCATGTTTGGTTCGCCCATGATCCGAATATTGAGTGTTAAAGATATGCACCTGGAAGCTGATATATCGGAGAAATACCTCGGTAAACTTCAACGCGGAGATTCGGTGAGTCTTTATTTTCCTGCATTTGACGATGAAATCAACTCGGTAATAACTTCTTTAGGTCATGTAATTAATCAACAAAACCGGACTTTCCCCATTGAAATTGCGCTTCCAGGCAATAATGGCGTTCCTTTTACTCCGAACCTGATAGCAATTGTAAAGATTCGGGATTACCATAACCGAAATTCACTGGTTGTACCCAGTGATTTGATCCAGCAGGACAACCAGGGGAATTTTGTTTATGCAATCGATTCTACGGAGGAGGCGTTAATAGCTAGAAAGCTGCACATTGCCACCGGGAAATCCTACCAGGCCAAAACAGAAGTGTTAGATGGAGTTCAGGCGGGTACCGTATTAATAAATGCTGGCCATCGGGAAGTAACAGATGGTGCCCTGGTACAAGTTGCTGAAAGGGAATTACTTTAGAAAAATGGCCAAAAAAGATCAAAAAATATACAGGGATTTCTGGTTAACCAACCTGGCACTTGACAACAAGGTATCTGTCTTTGTGTTGATGGTATTAATTATTTTTCTGGGAATTAGTTCATACATAAGTCTACCAAAGGAAAGCTATCCGGAGGTCGAAATCCCCACCGTTTATGTAGGTACCGTCTACCCGGGAAACTCTCCGGTTGACATGGAAAACCTGATCACCCGACCTTTGGAAAAGGAGATCAACACCATTGATGAAATAGACAATATCCAGTCAACCTCGGTTCAGGATTATAGTACCATCATAATAGAATTTATAACCGGTACCGATGTTCAGGAAGCACTGCAAAAAGTTAAGGATGCAGTGGATAAGGCCAATCCGGAGCTACCCACGGACCTGGACAGGGACCCGGATGTGTTTGAACTCAATTTCTCGGAGTTTCCGATGCTCAACATTAACCTTTCAGGAAACTATAGTACTGAAGAACTAAATGATTACGCGGAATATCTTGAAGATGAAATAGAAAAATTTACCGAAGTAAGTAGAGTGGATATCCGGGGAGTGGATGAGAAAGAGGTTAAGATTATGGTCAATCCATACGAGATGGAATCCAGGCAGGTAAATTTCGAGGACATTGAAAACGCCATTACTGCTGAGAATGTGACCATATCAGGGGGTAACGTACTAACCGACGGCCAGCGTCGGGCAATCCGGATTCTGGGAGAATTTAACGATCCGCAACAACTTGAAAACATTGTAATTAAAAATGAAGATCAGAACATTATCTATCTGGGGGACATCGCCACAGTAAAGTTTGGCTACAAGGAAAAACAAAGCTATGCCCGCTTGGGCAATAATCAGGTGGTTATGGTCGATGTAATCCGCCGCAGCGGAGAAAACCTGCTGATCCTAACTGACAAGGTCCAACAGGTTCTGGAGAAAGCAAAAAATGAGGTGTTCCCATCGGACCTGGAAGTAGTCATTACCAATGACCAGTCGGTACAAACCAAAATGATGGTTAATAGCCTGGAAAACAACATCATTTCAGGGGTCATCCTGGTGGTACTGGTATTGCTGTTCTTTCTGGGAACCAGAAACTCCATGTTTGTAGGACTGGCAATCCCGCTATCCATGTTCATAACCTTCAATATTCTTAGTGCTTTTGGAATTACCATCAATATGATGGTTTTGTTCTCACTGATTATGGCGCTGGGGATGTTAGTGGATAATGGTATTGTGGTGGTTGAGAATGTCTATCGTTTGATGGAGGAAGGAATGTCTGCTACAGAAGCCACCAGGAAAGGTGTGGGTGAGGTTGCTATGCCGGTGATTGCCTCAACAGCTACCACCCTGGCAGCTTTTTTGCCCATGGTATTCTGGCCTGGAATGGTGGGCGAGTTTATGGGAATTTTACCAGTTACCCTGATTATAACATTGGGATCGTCACTTTTTGTAGCGCTGGTGATCAACCCGGTACTGATTTCAACTTACATGAAGGTTGGTAGCATTGTAGTTAATAGGCGAAAAATGTGGCGCCGGGTATTGATCATGATCTCCATAGGGGTGTTAATGATTGTTGGTGGATTCATGATAGGGGATTCTCCGATTACAGCCCTGATCATTTTTGGCAACCTGTTGAATGTTGTTGCCTTACTGACACTGCTAAACGTATTCGCATTAAATCCACTTTCTGAAAAGTTTCAAAGGACCTTTTTGCCTTGGCTGGAACTGCGATATCATAAATTACTTTCTTACGCCCTGCACGGTAAACGACCGATGCTTTTCCTGATCGGCACTTTTATAGTATTGATTTTATCAATCGGGTTGATGGGGGTATTTCAACCAAATGTATTGTTCTTCCCTGAAAACCAACCAAAATACGTAAACGTGTTCGTTGAGTTCCCGGTAGGAGCGGACATAGAGACTACCAATACCTTCACCAAGAAAATAGAGGCCCAGGTAGCGGAAGTTATCGAACCTTATAATTTTATGGTAGAATCGGTGGTATCTAACGTCGGTGAAGGTACTGCAGATCCAAATGATCCCACCGCTATTGGGCAGGCCGAAACGCCCAACAAAAGCCGGATCATGGTCAATTTTGTGGAATTCCAATATCGCGATGGAAAGAATACCAAGGAGATCATGGACGAAATTCGCCAGGCCGTTCAGGGTTATCCAGGGGTTACCATAACGGTAGATAAAGATGCTGCCGGACCTCCTGTTGGTAAAGCCATCAGTATCGAAATAACCGGTGAAGACTACCCTACGCTTATTGACCTTACCGAAAACCTGAAAACGTTCATAACCGAGTCAGGGATTGGGGGTATTGAAAAGTTGCGTACTGATCTCGAGACCGGTAAACCAGAGTTAATAGTGGATATCGATCGTGAAAAGGCCAGAAGGTTTGGATTGAGTACCTATTCAGTGGCATCGGAACTAAGAACCGCGCTGTTTGGCAAGGAGATATCGAAATTCAAACAAGGAGAAGATGATTACGAGATCCAGTTGAGATTAGATGACCGTTTTCGATATGATGTGGAGGCGCTAATGAATAAGAGCATTACCTTCAGAGACCAGACTGACGGCAAGATATACCAGGTACCAATAGCTTCCGTTGCTCGTGCGGAACTAAGTTCTACTTTTGGATCAGTTAGGCGTAAGGAGCTAAAGCGGGTAGTAACCATAAGCAGTAATGTTCTCAGTGGATATAACCCTACCCAGGTGAACGACCAAATCAAGGCTTTGCTAACTGACTATCCGATGCCAACCGGTTATGAAATAAAATTTTCCGGAGAACAGGAGAAACAAGCGGAAGAGATGGCGTTCTTAAGCAAGGCGCTGATGTTGGCGGTATTTCTGATTTTCCTGATTATTGTTTCACAATTCAATAAGATTTCCGCCCCATTTATTATCATGACCTCCGTCCTGTTCAGTACAATAGGGGTATTTCTCGGTCTGGTATTATTCAACATGGACTTTGTCATTATCATGTGTATGGTGGGCATTATTTCCCTGGCTGGAATAGTAGTAAACAATGCCATCGTTTTAATTGATTTTATTGAATTGAGTAAAAAAAGATTAAAGCGGGATAAGGGTATTACAGGTCGTTTGGAAAAAGAAGATGCCATTAGTGCCATTGTAAGCGCAGGAAAAACCAGATTGCGCCCGGTTCTATTAACTGCTATCACTACCATACTGGGATTAATCCCGCTGGCAGTAGGTATTAACATTGATTTTTTAAGTTTTATGAGCAGTTACACTTCAGACTTCTATATCGGGGGGGATAATGTAGTGTTCTGGGGACCAATGTCCTGGACAATAATTTTTGGTTTGACCGTTTCTACGTTCCTGACTTTGGTGATTGTACCGGTTATGTATATTTTAACGGAGGGACTTAATCGACGGTTGGGACTTGGCAGTTAATCAGTATGTCTGATATACTCACGAAACTGATCATGTTATCGGGCATTTTTGCCTTTGACCTGGTGATATACTATTTACTGGGAAGATCATTCCCGGTATTGAAAACCACCTGGCGATATGGGTTTAACTGGTTTTATTGGACCCTGAGCGCGGTGATTCTAACCTGTTTCTGGTTTTTGGATATAATTTTGCTGCAAGTCGCTTCCTACAACGACCGCAAGACGATAATAATTAGTATTGCTTTGGTCCTGATCTCTAAAATATTGGCCGGGGTATATTTGTTGCTGGATGAAATTACCATATTGGGTCTAACCCTATACAGTAAGTATAAAGAGCCAAAATCAACCACACAAGGGCCTGTAGTTACCCGTAAACAATTCCTGTATCGTGCAGCGGTAATGATGGTTTCAGTACCGGTTACCGCTAAGGGTTTCAACCTAATTAACCAGGCATATGATTACCAGGTAAGACAGGTAAAGATTTTACTGCCAAACTTACCGCAGGCTTTCCATGGGCTGAGAATTGGTCAAATTTCTGATATTCATTGTGGAAGTTTCAACAACAAAGCAGCCGTTACCGGCGGGGTGGATCTGCTTATGCAGCAAAAGCCCGATCTCATCTTTTTTACCGGTGATCTGGTTAACCGTCAGACAAAAGAAGTGGATGGATATATTAATACCTTCAACCGTGTAAAAGCTCCCCTGGGGGTTTATTCAGTTTTGGGAAATCACGATTATGGGGATTACCGTTCCTGGCCATCAATAAGTGACAAGCGCCAGGATTTTCAGGACATGCTTACAGCCCATAAGCAGCTTGGTTGGAAATTGCTTAGGAATGAGAACCATATCCTGCATGACCATGGAGCATCCTTGGCTATTTTGGGGGTTGAAAACTGGGGTATCAAGCGGTTTTCAAAATACGGTGATGTTGAAGCGGCCCATAAAGGAACAGAAGAAGTACAAACCAAACTTTTGCTATCACATGATCCCAGTCATTGGGAAGCCAAGGTGCTGGACTTTCAGGATATTGATATTACTTTTTCCGGGCATACACACGGTTTTCAATTCGGTATTGAAACCGGCAATTTCAAATGGAGCCCATCACAATATCTGTATAAACAATGGGCGGGTTTATATCAAAAGGGTCCACAATATATCTATGTGAACCGCGGCTATGGATTTGTGGGAATACCAGGCAGGGTAGGTATTAGCCCTGAAATTACCATAATTGAGCTGGTGCGGAGTTAAAGCTGGCTATAGCAGCAACCAATTTTTCAGTATTTCCTTTCCGAAAGGGGTAGCGTATGATTCCGGATGGAATTGTAATCCGGTGATATCGAAATTGCGATGCCTGATTCCCATAATGCGGTCACCCTCTGATGCAATGACCTGTAATTCTGGCGGCAATGAAGCCCAATCCACTGCCCAGCTGTGATAAAGTCCTACGGTGATTTTTTCGGGCAAACCTGAAAATAATGGGTCTTTGGCCATCAGCTCAACAGCGGTAGTTTGTCCATGCCGGGGTGCTGGTAAATTGATTAACTGTCCCCCAAATACCTGTGCTACAGCCTGATGTCCCAGGCAAATACCCAGTAAAGATTTGGACTGGTGATAATTGCGGATGAGTTCAATCAACCGTCCTGCCTGGTCCGGGGTACCGGGTCCGGGAGAGATCAGCAGCTTATCGCACGAATCCACCACGGACCAGTCAATCTGATCATTATTCACCACCTGGAAGTCAACTACTTGCAGTATCCGCAGTAACTCCACTAAATTGTAAGTGAAAGAATCATAATTGTCTATCACTAATACTTTCAAGAGCCCTAAATTTGTTACGCCGCACAAAGGTACTTTTAAAAGATGTCCAAATCAGGTTTTGAATTGATAAATGAGTTAACAAGAAAAAACACACCATTTCTTTGCCTGATTGATTTTAAGGGGGAGTCTCCAATGGTTTATACTTTGGAAAATATTGATCCTGCAAATCTTAAGTACAATATCAATGGAATTTCTAATGTGAAGGCTTTGCAGGAAACTCCAAAATTAACCCATTGGGAAAAACAACCGGTGGACCAGCACAGATACCGGAAGGCTTTCGACCTGGTACAGCGTCATCTTCACTACGGAGACACTTTTCTTTTGAACCTGACTTTCCCAACGCTGTTAAAAACTAATCTGGATTTAGATCAAATCTTTCACCTTAGTCAGGCCAGGTATAAAATATGGGTGAAAGACAGATTTGTGACCTTCTCACCGGAGCCCTTTATTAAAATTGAGAACGGGGTTATATCCTCTTATCCAATGAAAGGGACCATTCGCACTTCTGAACCCGATGCCGCCAATGTAATTTTGAATAACCGGAAGGAATCGGAAGAGCATCTTACTAT
Organism: Cyclobacteriaceae bacterium; assembly: GCA_021604845.1. GTDB lineage: Bacteria > Bacteroidota > Bacteroidia > Cytophagales > Cyclobacteriaceae > SZUA-3. Next base: position 5,005 of record BQJT01000047.1, on the reverse strand, counting down.
CGTGGACCTGATTCGGAACGACCTGGCTATGGTAGCGGAAGATATTTGTGTAGACAGATTTCGATACCTGGAGAAAATTCGCACTACCCAGTCTGATCTGTTGCAAGTCAGCAGTAAGATCACTGGGAAGGTAAAACCTGAATTTTTTCCAAACCTTGGAGATTTGTTGCAGCGTTTATTACCGGCTGGTTCAATATCAGGGGCTCCAAAAAAGAAAACCACCGAAATTATTATGAGCGCAGAAGGTTATGAGCGGGGGTATTTCAGCGGTATCGTCGGATTATTTGATGGAAATAAGTTTGATAGCGGGGTAATGATCAGGTTTATCGAACAGACACCACAGGGATTAAGCTATAAAAGTGGAGGGGGAATTACCGTAAATAGTGATTGGAAACAGGAATACCAGGAAATGATTGATAAGGTATATGTACCCATTGTTTGAAAGCATCAAGGTAGTCGATGGTCGGTTGATCAACCTGGAATGGCACCAGCGCCGGGTGGATTTTTCCAGAAACAGAATATATGGCGATTGTGATAGCCTGGAACTGCTGAAGGTACTCACTGTGCCGGCACAATATCGCGATGGTATAATAAAGTGCCGGGTATCTTACGGACTAAAACCGGGGCCAGTAGCATTTTCACATTACACCAAGAGGTCCATCAGATCGTTGCAGCAAGTAGAATGCTCACCATTTGACTATGGTCTTAAATACGAAGATCGATCAAAATTAAAGCAGCTGTTTCAACTTCGAGGAGCTTGTGACGAGGTACTAATAACTATTAACGGATTGGTAACTGATACCAGTTACAGCAATGTGGCCTTGTTTGATGGCTCCAACTGGTATACTCCCGATCAACCATTGCTGCATGGAACGCAGCGGGATAGGTTGTTGGCATCCGGAGTGATTAAGCAAGCGGCAATCCGGATATCAGACCTGCACAACTTTGATAAATTGGTATTGATTAATGCAATGGTGGAGTTCGATCCTGAGAATTATGTAAATGTGCCTCAGGTAAGGTTATGGAATCAGCGCCGGGTAGTGGTTTGAATTTCAGGAAAATCACCCGGATTAAACTACCGCATTTCGCTGGGTACCGTTTATAAAAGCAGCGACATTTTTTACGGTTTCTTCCATCAGGCGTCTCCTTGACTCATAACTAGCCCAGGCCTGGTGTGGTGTAATAATGCAATTTGGAGCATCGATCAATGGGTGATCTTCTGGTGGAGGTTCTCTGCTCAATACATCCAGTGCCGCCCCCGCTATTATACCGTTATCCAGGGCCCATCGAAGATCTTTTTCATCAATCAGCGGACCACGTGATGTATTGATCAAAAATGCCGCCGGCTTCATTTGGCCAAGCCTTTTTTTATTTACCAGTTCCTCAGTGTCCGGATTAAGTGGCACATGCAGACTGATAAAGTCGCTCTCGGTGAACAGTTGATCCAGGGAGACCAGTTGAAAGTCTTCTGTACTTTCGGTCAACCTTGGATGATAAACCAGGATCTGCATTCCAAAGGCCCTGGCTAATCGCGCCATTTTGCCCCCAATGTCACCATATCCTATAATACCTAGTTTTTTACCATCGAGTTCAATCAATGGTTTTTGCCAATAGCTCCAATCAATTGACCTGCTCCAACCCTGATTTCCAACATCTGCGGCATGAAGGCCAACATTATTCGATAATTCCATCAGCAATGCCATAGCATGTTGTGCCACGGATGCGGTGCTGTAACCTACTACGTTGCTGACTTTAATATTTTGACTTTTGGCAAACCCTATGTCAACCACATTGTATCCTGTTGCCATTACGCTGATAAACTTTAATTTAGACAGGTGTTTAATCTGATCTTTTGACAGCAGAGATTTATTGGTCAATGCTACTGCAGCATCTTTCAAGCGGGTAATCACCTGGTATGGCTCTGTACGATCATAAATGGTAACTGTACCTAAGTTTTTCAATGGCCCCCAGTCCAGGTCCCCGGGATTTAGTGCGTGTCCGTCAAGTACTACTATGTTCATAAAATGCTGAATATGCCATCGCAAAATAACTACTGGTTATCAATTACCAAATCATCTGATGTGATCTTGATTCAGGAATTATATTATTTATACCGGTATGTTGGTGTAAGGTGTCTGCCGGAAATGTGGTTGCTTAATTATTGCAAATAATGGATTGTGATTCATAATTGCCTTAACCGGTGAACCCTTCCTGCGGTATTCGTCTTGGTAAAACCCTGTAAATCAGAATATAACCACTAATTATAACTATACCAATAGAAAACTGTACTATAGTCTGTTATAACCTGAGGAACAACGAGTTTTAACGGCTCGATTACATGTAAGATTCAACAGGTTCCTTCAGTGATAAATTGTACTATTCTGCCAAAACCGTCAACTATGATTAAAACGATTGATATCTTATTTACCTGATTATTAATGAGATACATTGTTTTTATCAATACAGGGATATTTTCACTCCCATTAATCATCAGCTTATCTTACCTGGGTAAGATTCCAGCGGGAAATCGACCAAATTCGACACCTTAAACTCCTATTTTTACCGTCCCATGTTAGAAAGTGTGCCTTTAACCGGGGCGCAACTACATCATGAAGCTTTCTTCTGATAGAATAAATCGTGAAGACCTTCAGGTCTTAAAATTCGCACTGCTTTATTTTTTAGCAGCTGCTACTGGAATATGGTTTTCCTTCCAGCATATTCATGCGGCAGCAATCCTACCCTCCGGTGGGGTTGGCCTGGCTATTTTATATTTGAATGGAAAGAAAATGTGGAGGGCCATCACCATTGGAAGCTTAATGGCCGGCGTAATGCAGTTCTATCTGATACAAGGTTCATTTGAATGGTTAAATGCTGTGGAATGCGTGTTACTGGCAATAGCAGCAACGGTTGAAACCGTCCTGGGTCACAGGCTGTTAATGCATTTCTTTGAACCTTCCAGAGGACTTTTTCAAAGAGCTGGGGAGATCTTCAAATTTGTGGGAATTGCGTTTTTAATGGGGTTAGTTGGTTCGGTAATGGTTGTGCTGACGATGGCAATGACAGGTAGCTTAGTATCACCGGTGCTACTAACCGGGCTGCTGTGGATTACCGCCGAAATGGTGGGGATTTTGCTCTTTACCCCATTTATACTTTCCTGGTTTCAGGATTTTAAGTTCGAGTGGAACAAAACCATTAGCATGGAAATAGCGGTTTTTACCGTGGCAATGGGTGCTATTATTATCATATCCAGTATACCGTATTTCTCTCCGATCGTTTGGAAATCTTTCCCCTACCTGGTAGTGCCGTTTTTTTTGTGGCTGGCATTCAGATTCAACCTGCAGATTTCAATATCAGGTATCATGTTGATTTCATTGCTAACCGTATTGTTTACCATTGACGGTGTGGGCCCTTTTGTGATGGAATCAAGTCACCACAGTCTATTGATGCTGCAAATTTTCATAGGAGTATTTAGTATATCTACCATGGTACTTACCAGCACAGTAAAAGAAAGACAGGAAGCTCAGAAGACTGTGGAACTCTTCAATGAGCGGCTTGAGCACACCGTGACTGAACGTACCAAAGAACTTCATGATGAAATCCAGATCAGAAAAGTTGCCGAGCAAAAAGCCAAGGTCACCAACAAAGAACTTCGTAAAACCAATGCTGAACTGGACAGCTTTGTATACAGTGTTTCTCACGACTTAAGGGCACCGATTACTTCAGTGCTTGGATTATTGAACCTGGCCAGAACTGAAAAAAACCGGGAAACTCTGCAGAAGTATTTGGATATGATTTCCAAAAGCGTAATTCAGCAGGATCTCTTTATTAAAGACATACTGGATTTATCCAGGAATTCCCGTTTAAAACTCAACCGGGCAGAAATTAATTTTGAGGAAGTGGTGAACGAAATTTTCGAACAATTGAAATACATCAATCACCTCAAAGTCAATAAGACACTGGAAATTGATCAGCAAAAACCATTTTATTCTGACGAAAGCCGGGTAAAAGTGGTGCTTAATAACCTGATCTCAAATGCTATCCGGCATCACAATGGAAAGCAGCCGCAAGTCGATATTACGGTCAAGGTTAAACCTAAATATGCCCATATTTCAATAAAGGATAACGGTATTGGAATAGGCAAGGAACATTTAAACAATGTTTTTAAGATGTTTTATCGTGCCACAGATACCAACCATGGTTCTGGCCTGGGCTTGTATATAGTAAAGGAAACGGTGGATAAGCTTCAGGGAAACATTAAACTGAAATCGGAAATAAACCGGGGGACTGAAGTGCTGCTCCAAATTCCAAGCCTGTAAACCGGCAGGGCTCAGCTGGTTCTTTATGCAATTCAGGTTAGCTTTTGAGCATCCGGATCATTTGTTTCAGTGACAGCAAATGAAGAGCAACGGCTAAAACCACTAAAACTCCAGGCAGCAGCACCCAGGGAAAATCTGCTACTATGGTATTGGCCGGATCGTTGGTAAAATACCTCATGGGCGTGGGAGCGGACAGCAATGCGATGACCACAATGTTCAGTAAGATCAGCAAACCCAGTATATTCCAAACGATAACCAGTACAGGGCGTTCGTGATTTGCCTTTAGCCACAAGGAGGCTACCAATGGTGCGGTTACTCCCACCAGTATATCAAAATTACGACCTTCAAAGGTCATTTGAACAGGGATTTCACCATCCAGATAAGCCCACCATATAAATAGTTCAACCAACACCCTGAATCCTTGCATTTTCACTACCCATTGGGCTGGAAGATTAATGGACGTTTCATATGATTTTGAAGAAAACACCCACCAGATGATCAATATTAACGGTATTGCAAAGGTGATCATCAATCGTGGTGGGAAATTCGAAAAGTCCCTTAAAAATCCGCTGGCGCTTAGCACTAACAATGCCAACAACCAAACCGCCAGCAGCGGCGCCAATTTTATAATTGAAATATGAGGCCTGGACAGGCCTTTTAAAACCATCCAGATACATGCCAAAACAAAT
>BQJT01000046.1 GCA_021604845.1 Cyclobacteriaceae bacterium | reverse complement strand
CTTTAATTAACAGGTAAGTTTTCTTGTTTGAAATAATATCACCGCCAACCTGCTTGCCAAATTTAGACTGGTCTCCATAAACATCCAGCAAGTCATCCTTTAGTTGGAAACCTAACCCGATATTAACCCCGAATTCTTTTAGCAAACTTTGCTGGTTTTCAGGGGCATCCGCCAGAATTGCCCCCAGTTCCATACTAAACCCCAGTAAAACCGCGGTTTTTAACCGGATCATTTCAAGATAATCGGCTTCACTTACCAACTCTACAGTTTCGAAATTCATATCAAGCTGCTGTCCTTCACAAACTTCTGCCGCACAGGTATTGAAAGCTTGCAACACCTGATAAATTTTGGATTGCTCTACCGGTTCCAGAAGTTCGTAAGCCTTAACCAGCATCACATCCCCGCTTAAAATCCCAATACTGTGATTCCATTTCTCATGAACGGAAGGCTGCCCCCGTCTTAGGGGTGCCTGGTCCATAATATCATCGTGCATCAATGTAAAGTTGTGGAATACCTCAATCCCGCTGACTATACCCACGATCTTCTCAGCGTCTGATTTGTACAAGCCGTAAGACAACAGTGCAAGCAAAGGCCGTAATCGCTTTCCTCCCAGGTCCAGTATGTATCGTATAGGGTCATATAACTCCCGGGGCTTTGCATCAAGATCTATGTTGCTGATATCTTTATTGATCAGCTGCAGTAGTCTCCGGATATTTTCGGTCATACCATTTCCAGATCTATGGTGCGGCGGTCTATATCCGTTCTTTTCACCACTACATTGACCATATCTCCAAGTGTAATAATATTTTTGGACCGCTGACCAATAACCCTGTAGTTTTCCTCATCAAAATCGTAATAATCGTCCTTTATATCAGCCAGTCTCACCATACCTTCGCACTTGGTGGCCACCACTTCTACATAAATTCCCCATTCCGTTACTCCTGAAACGATCCCTTCAAATTCCTGACCCTCCATTTGCTGCATGTATTCAACCTGTTTGAACTTGATAGAAGCTCTTTCAGCATCCGAAGCCCGTTTTTCCCGGTCTGATGAGTGGACACACATTTCTTCGTATTCGTCCTTGGATACACTATTGCCATTTTCAAGATAGTGGGCAAGTAACCGGTGTACCATTACATCGGGGTATCTACGGATGGGTGAAGTAAAGTGTGCATAGTGATCAAATGCCAGACCAAAATGGCCTTTGGGCTCCGTGGTATATTTTGCCTTGGCCATCGTACGAATCGCCAGTTGTTGCAGTACATCCTGTTCAGGCTTTCCTTCAATATCTTCTATTAAATTGTTGAAGGACTTGGAGATAGCCTGTTCTTCAATATTGAGATCATGCCCGAATTTTCTGGCAAAAACAGAAAAGGCGGTGAGTTTTTCAGGGTCAGGATAATCGTGAATCCGGTAAACAAAGGTTTCCTTGTGCTTACCTTTCTTTCGATTGAACACATATTCTGCAACTTTCCTGTTGGCCAGCAACATAAATTCTTCAATCATTTTATGTGCATCCTTGCGTACTTTGGGGATTACTGCCAGGGGTTTTCCCTGCTCATCCAACTGGAACTTTACTTCTGTAGTTTCAAAGTTTATTGCACCCCTTTTGAATCGGTTCACCCGTAATTTCAATGCCAACTCGTTCAGAATGGTCAACTCCCGGGCAAATTCACCCTTAACTTGTTCAATACGATCCTGGGCATCTTCGTAGGAAAATCTCATATCTGAGTGAATTATTGTACGACCGAACCACTGGTGTTTTACCCTGGCATTGCCGTCGATCTCAAAAACGGCAGAGAAAGTCAGCTTATCTTCATTGGGACGTAGTGAACAGAGTTCATTTGAAAGTCGTTCAGGAAGCATCGGAATGGTCCTGTCTACCAGGTAGACCGATGTTGCCCGCTCCAGCGCTTCCTCGTCCAGTGGTGTGGTGGGTTTTACATAATGGGTTACATCGGCAATGTGAATGCCAACACGGTAGCAACCATTATCCAAAGGTTCCAGTGACAGTGCATCATCGAAGTCTTTTGCATCTGCCGGATCTATGGTAAATGTAGTAATAGCCCTGAAGTCCTTTCGTTTCTCAATTTCACTCTTTGATATGGTGTCCCGGATTTTTTCTGAGGCTGCAATGATTCGTTCAGGAAACTCAAATGGCAGCCCAAATTCTGCCATTATGGAGTGAATTTCTGCTTCATTTTCACCGGCTGGCCCCAATACCCTGGTAACTTCACCAATGGGTTTTTTGTTCTTTCCTGAAGGCCATTCAGTAACCTGTACCACTACCTTGTCCCGGGTTTTGGCATTCAGATATTTTCCAGGAGGAATGAATATATCCAGATACATTTTCCTGTTATCGGGCACTACAAAAGCGTATTTGTCCAGTATTTCGATTTTACCGACAAACTCATTCCTGGTACGCTCAATGATTTCCTCTATACTCCCTTCGGAACGTTTACCATGGCGCCGGCTCTTTTTGATAGCTACTTTCACCCGATCACCATCAAGGGCGCCGTTCATATTGGCTGCAGTAACCCAGACATCATCGTCCAGTTCAGGAATAACCACATAGCAAAATCGTGGATTTACAAAATCCACTATGCCTGTTAAATATTCAAGCTTTCGGCCTGAAGTAAAACTGCCGTTGCGCAGCTGCCGGACCTTGCCCTGATTACTCAGCTGGATTAAAAGCTCCTTGATGATTTGTTTTGAGGGTTTATCCCTGAAACCAAGTTTTTTGGTAACAGTTCGGGAAGAAAAAGCTCCTAGCGGCCGGGAATCAAGGAATCCCAGTATCAGTTCCAGATATTTCTTCTTAGAAAGAAATGCTTTATTACGTTTAGGTTTGTGGGCCATATTTTGTTAAAAGTACCAAATATCGAAATCCAAGCGTTGATTAAGTCTCAAATTCCAGCAGCCAAGCCACCGGATTGCAGTCCGGTGATTCAGAGTAGGATAATTTGAGGCATCTCCTGCCTGTTTGAAACTTGGTGGTTGTTATATATTTGGAATTTGTATTTTGTTGTTTGTAGTTTCCTATAGTATGGTAATATGCTCAGGCTCTATGGTAGGTAATGACTTAAGTTTTAGAAATAACTGTACAGTGACCACAATGTCTCTTTTACAATATTCTGCAATTCGGTCCAAGCCATCCTCCTCATGATAAACACGGGTCACATCACTGCCATTGATATCACCTTTACTGGTTTCAATATTGAACAAGGCCGCCAGCAGATCCAGAGAAGTAAAATTCTTCCGGTCACCAAACTTCCAGAGGTTCATAGTGTCAATAATTGGTATCTCCCAAGGTTTCATGTTTCCAACATCAAGAATCTTTGGAACAGGAATTCCCTGGATTAACATCCGTCTGCAAATGTATGGAAAATCAAACTCCCTGCCGTTATGTGCACATAACTGTAGCGTAGATACTTCAAACTTTGTTTCCAATAAGTGCTTAAAGTCTGAAAGCACCTTGGACTCATCACTATCAGCTAAGGCTTTTACCCGTAACCCCCATATATTGTCGGTGGATTTTGCTAGATAACCTACCGCAATGGTAACTATCTGACCAAATTCCGCGAAAATCCCGGCACGCTCAACGTACAATTCACTAGTGGACAACTCCAGCGGGTTATTTAGAAACCCAGCCTTGCGATCCCAATGTTGCTTTAACCGGTCGTCCAATTGCTGATAGTTCCGGCTTCCGGTTACAGTCTCTATGTCTACGAAAAGAATGTTGGCAAGTTCCTGGTCAGTCATAATTTTAAATATGAAGAATGCCTTCCAGTTCCAGGGCATCTATTTTTACCAAATGATCTTCACTAACGCTACCTGGAGTGAATATAAATCGTTTGTCGTACATCTGTTTATTATAATAATAACTGACCCAAAATTCATTGAAAAGTTTAAATACTGCGGGGTCAAGAGGTTCAATAATAGCATAACTACGTGCTTTCAGGACTTCAATCGAATGTCTTAAGATGGAGGTATCCTGTCTTGAAACACCTGGGGCGCTATACCCTTTTGACACAATTAACAGATGATCCAGATCGTGATCGTTCATATTTATAATATATGCATGCCACTGGTAATAATCGTCAACGGATTTACGAGCTATGGCCAGCATTACACCCTTTACTTCCGGAAAAATTATATCCTTTTTCAATTTTACAAATCTAAATCCATCTGGAACTCCCTGGCAATATGAGATCGCAGTTTTTGAGCGACTTTTTCCATGTTGACTGGATTGCCCAATTCTGCCGCAAGGGAAGTTACCGCCTTGTCCCTTATCCCACAAGGGACTATGTGATCAAAGTAACTGAGGTCTGTGTTTACATTAAACGCAAATCCATGCATGGTTACCCAGCGGCTGGTTTTGACGCCCAGGGCACAGATCTTCCTGGGAAATGCCCCGGCAGTTTGTTGATAGTCCAGCCATACACCAGTTAGACCGTCTATCCGCCCGGCATCAATTTGGTATTCCGCTAATGTTTGGATAACAGCTTCCTCCAGGGTTCTCAGATACAGGTGGATGTCTGTAAAGAAATTTTCAAGATCCAGAATAGGATAGCCTACAATTTGACCGGGACCGTGAAATGTGATATCTCCACCGCGGTTAATATGATAAAAAGTGGCCCCTCTGGCTTCTAACCCTGGTCTGTCAAGCAACAAATGACCGGGGTCCCCGCTTTTACCAAGGGTAAAGACGGGCCGATGTTCACAAAATATCAGAAAATTTGAGGTGGCTTCAGCCACAGTAAGGCTGCGATTGCGAATCTTTTGCTCAACTACCTTCTCGAATAGCTTCTTCTGATGCTCCCATGCCTGAAGATAATCTATTAGTCCCAGGTCCTGAAAATTAACCCTCCGGTTGGCCACGATTACGGGATATATGTCTCAAGTAATTTAATGGACGGTGCAGGGGTTAGTTTAATTTCTTTGATACTGGCGGGTATCAAGGCAGCTTCTCCCTTCATCAAAGTAATATGCTGTCCATCCCAGGACAAACGTGATTTCCCGTCTACACATACGTAAATCACAAAAGAATCCAGGTGCTCATAGTTTCTGGTGGTTTCATGATCAAAATAGAGCCGGTTTACTTCGAAATAGGTACTTCGAACAATCGGCACCGCATTGTTTGCAGATCGATCGTAGTCTGTCTTGTACTGGGGATAATGCTGGAAATCAAGTGCATCAAGTGCCTCCTCCGTATGAAGTTCACGTGAATTGCCATTTTTATCTACCCTGTCGAAATCGTAGATTCTGTAAGTTACGTCTGATGTTTGTTGAATTTCCGCCAGCAAAATTCCTTTACCAATGGTGTGGACCCTTCCGGCGGGTACGAAAAATACATCATCAGATTCAACTTCCTCCTGATTAAGTACTTCCATCAACCGGCCGCTATTGAAATACTCCAGGTACTTTTCCCGGCTGAGTGGTTGGTTAAACCCAACGACCAACCGAGAGGCAGGGTCAGATTGAAAAATGTACCACATCTCGGTTTTCCCCAGAGATTGATGTCGTTTCTGTGCCAGCTCATCATTCGGATGGACTTGTATCGAAAGGTCCTGATTAGCATCTATAAACTTTACCAGCAGTGGAAACTTATTTCCTTCTTTCCGGTAAACTGCTTCACCAACAAGTTGTCCACGGTAGGTATCGATCAGTTGGGGCAGGGTGGTGCCTGTCAAGGGTCCCTCACTCACTATACTAATATTTCCGGGTATCCCAGAGATCTCCCAGGTTTCACCACAATTCTCATAAGGTATAAAGTCCTTATTAAGTTCGGTTTTTATTTTCTGACCGCCCCAAATCTTCTCTTTAAGTATTGGTCGAAATTTAAACGGATAGGGGTTTATCATAAGCTCAGGATTCTCTAAATTTTTTAAAACTATTGATGAGCTGATTGGTCGAGGAATCGTGCGACCTGACGTCAGTTTGGTCAACCAGCTCCGGTAGTATTTTTTTAGCCAGCTGCTTACCAAGTTCAACGCCCCACTGATCAAAACTATAAATATTCCATAATACACCCTGCACAAATATTTTGTGCTCATACATGGCTATCAGGCTACCCAGGACATGGGGGGTAATCTTTTTCACCAGTATTGCATTAGTGGGTCTATTACCTTTAAATACTTTAAACGCTGCCACCTGCGCCAGCTGTTCCGCATCAATTTTACCGGTTAGTTCGGCTTCAACTTCCTTAGCGGATTTTCCGTTCATTAGCGCCTCAGTTTGTGCAAAAAAATTGGAAAGCAGTTTTAAATGATGATCCCTGATAGGATTATGACTGATGGCCGGTGCAATAAAATCACAGGGAATCAAAGCGGTTCCCTGATGAATTAACTGGTAGAATGCGTGCTGACCATTAGTCCCTGGTTCTCCCCAGATAACCGGCCCGGTGAGATAGTTAACCGGACGCCCATTGCGATCAACAAATTTTCCATTGCTTTCCATATTTCCCTGCTGCAAATAAGCGGCAAATCTGTGCAGGTACTGGTCATACGGTAAAATTGCTTCCGAGCTGGCTCCCCAGTGGTTAATATACCAGCAACTGATCAACGCAAGTATTACCGGTATATTCTGGTCGAAAGGGGAAGTAGAAAAGTGCCGATCCATGGCATGTGCCCCTTCCAGTAGTTCGATAAAATTTTCAAACCCCAGATAACAGGCGATGGACAGGCCAATTGAGGACCACAATGAATATCGACCACCTACCCAGTCCCAAAACCGGAACATATTGTGGGGGTCAATTCCAAAAGCTTCAACCGCTTCAGTATTGGTACTGATCGCCACAAAGTGCCTGGCGATATGAGCCTGGTCCTTAGCGCTGCGGAGGAACCATTCCCGGGCGCTTACCGCGTTAGTCATGGTTTCCTGAGTAGTAAAGGTTTTTGAGGCGATAAGAAAAAGGGTAGTTTCAACCGGAAGTTCTTTCAGTGTTTCAGCAATGTGCGTGCCATCGACATTGGAGACAAAATGTACATTGATCCCTGGTTTGGCATATGGTTTGAGCGCTTCTGTAACCATCAACGGCCCCAGGTCCGAACCACCAATTCCAATGTTAATCACATCGGTAATTGATTTACCGGTATAGCCCTTCCAGCTTCCCTGGTTCACCTGAGTCGAAAAATCCTTCATTTTATCCAGGGCCTTATTGACGTCAGGCATAACATCCTTTCCATCAACCAGCATTGGGCTATTGCTGCGATTTCTTAAGGCTACGTGCAGCACGGAACGGTTTTCGGTTACATTAATCTTCTCTCCACTGAACATCTGATGGATAGCAGGTTTTAATCCGGCTTCATTGGCCCATTGAAGGAGCAAAGTCATAGTTTCGGAGGTGATGCGGTTTTTTGAGTAATCAACCAGCATATCTTCAAATCGAATTGAAAATTTGGCTCCCCGATCAGGATCTCTGGCAAATAGATCACGCATATTGATACCTTCTATAGTGCTCTGGTGCTCCACCAGTTGACTCCAGGTATCCGTTTCGGTTGGGTTTATATTTTTAAGCATTTTTGTTCCGGTAATCTGTAAAAATTCGAAGTTAACAACAAAAAAAGAAATTGGCAGGAGCTATCTTGAATTCATGGACAACAGGCGAACAATCGGAGCCAGAGGCGAATGGCTGGCACTCGATTACCTGGAGCGTTTCGGCTACCAGCTGGAGGCAAAGAATTGCAGGGTTGGTAGAGGTGAAATTGATCTGGTAGTAATCAAAGAAAGGTTATTGGCGTTTATTGAGGTAAAAACCTGCTCACATGCTGCTGACTACCGCCGGGTAGAGGACAAGGTGAGCTGGTATCAGCAACAGAAAATTAAAGAAACTGCTTACAGATATTTAGACAACACCAGTTGGGAAGGTAGTATTAGGTTCGACGTTATTTTGGTAAATCTTGCAATACCGGAGGAAATTCTACATTTCCCGGGATATTTTTGATTAGCTCTGATTTAGTTTTCGTTTCCTGAGATCTCGGTCATACAGCAGCTTTCCATCATTATTCCATTCTTTAATGGTATAAGGCCTAAAGTCTTTCTGAAAACCGTCTTCGGCATACTGTACCTCCTTTTTCCTATTACTGCGATTTCGGCGATATTTATAATATTCCTTCCAAATACCGATTCGCTGATCATTTTCGTAGATCCCTGTGACACCAACTACCCCATTTTCGTGGAAATAATAATAGGTGCCGTCTTTTTTCCCATGTTCGATGGGAATCACTTCTTTCACTTTAGTTCCTTCAGCATCGTGGTAGGTAATCTCTGCCTCCTTGGGCCAGCCTTTAAAAAATTTCTCCTTATCCTTTAGCACATCATTGCTGAAATACTCCATCCAGCGTCCGTGTTTAGTACCAATGTAAAAGATCCCTTCAGCAATTAACTGACCGTCCAGATACCTTTTATAGGGACCGTGAAGAATTAGTACTTCCTGATTCTTTATACTGGTATTGTACTTAATTTTACGATCCTCCGGATCATAGTAATACTTTTCCCTGACGAAAAAATTTGGCTCCGTATATTCTTTCAGATAGTAGAACTCTTCATACAGTTGTTTACCTCCCGCCAGTCGGGTTATACGCCCTTTTTTGGTCCTTATCCCGTAAAATACCTTTTTCTTGCGCTTTTTCTTTTTCACCTCATCCTCTTCCTCATCCTCTTCCTCCAGTTCTATGGTGGGGGCCATAGTTGCGGTCAGGGAGTCCATATCAACGGCATGTTCCCTCTTTTTCTTCTTGGGCTTTTTTAACTTGGGTAACTTTTGAGCCTCGACAGTTATTCCGGTCATCAGGCAAATGACCAAAGTCAGTGCTATGTGTCTGAGTTTAACTCGGGTTTGCATTACACAGCCAATAACGACGGTTAATAGTGATTATTACCACAATTTATAAACAAATACAGCCTTTGCATAAGAAAGGCCGTATAATTGATGGTTGAATTGAATCTTATTTTATGGATTCCGCAAGCACTGTAATCTTATTTTTTTGTACTTCTACCACCCCTCCGTCTATTTCAAACGAATGATTACCTTCATCATTTATATAAGAAAGGGGGCCTTTGTCAAGTGCGCTGATAATCGGAGCGTGATTGTTCAGCACCTGAAAGGCACCGAGTGCTCCGGGCAACGTAGCTGAAGTCACAGCTCCATGGTAGAAACTCCCGTCAGGGGTAATAATTTCCAAAGTTAAAGCCATTATTTCTCAGCTTCTGCCAGTAATTTTTCGCCCTTCTCTACCGCACTTTCAATGGTGCCTACCAGGTTGAAAGCAGATTCAGGCAGATGGTCGTATTTACCATCCATGATTTCATTAAATCCTTTAATGGTGTCTTTAATGTCCACAAGTACACCCTTTAGGCCGGTAAATTGCTCTGCTACATGGAACGGTTGGGAAAGAAATCGTTGTACCCGACGTGCACGATAAACTACAAGTTTATCTTCTTCTGATAATTCATCCATTCCCAGAATGGCAATAATATCTTGAAGCTCCTTATACCGCTGCAGTGTTTCTTTCACTCGCTGGGCGGTATTATAATGTTCATCACCGACAATTTCGGCGGTAAGAATGCGGCTGGTTGAGTCAAGCGGATCTACAGCAGGATAAATACCAAGTTCAGCGATTTTCCTTGAAAGTACAGTGGTTGCGTCCAGGTGAGTAAAAGTAGTAGCCGGCGCCGGGTCAGTTAAGTCATCCGCAGGCACGTATACAGCCTGAACCGAAGTAATGGAACCACGTTTGGTGGAAGTAATTCTTTCTTGCATTGCACCCATCTCGGTGGCCAGCGTAGGTTGATACCCTACCGCAGATGGCATCCGGCCTAGCAGGGCCGATACTTCTGAACCAGCCTGGGTAAACCGGAAAATATTATCCATAAAGAACAGGATATCCCGTCCCTGGCCTTCGCCATCGCCGTCTCTGAAATACTCGGCAATGGTTAATCCAGATAGTGCCACTCTGGCACGAGCTCCGGGAGGTTCATTCATTTGCCCGAATACCAGGGTTGCCTGTGATTTCTCAAGTTCTGCCGGATCAACTTTAGAAAGATCCCAGCCACCTTGTTCCATAGACTCCTTAAAGGCATCGCCATACTTAATAACACCGGATTCGATCATCTCGCGCAGCAGATCATTCCCCTCCCTGGTACGTTCACCAACCCCGGCAAAAACAGATAGTCCCGAGTAGGCTTTGGCAATATTGTTAATCAGCTCCATGATAAGCACGGTTTTACCTACTCCGGCACCACCAAACAAACCGATCTTACCTCCCTTAACATAAGGCTCCAACAGGTCGACGACCTTAATACCCGTAAACAATACTTCAGAGGAAGTTGAGAGGTCTTCAAATTTAGGAGCGCTTCGATGAATCGGCAATCCCAGATCAGTGTCAGGTTTTGCAATCCCATCTATAGCTTCACCCACAACATTGAAGAGTCTTCCCTTTATATTTTCACCTACTGGCATTCTAATAGGTGAACCGGTATGTACCACTTCCATTCCTCGAACAAACCCTTCAGTACTGTCCATTGAGATAGTCCTTACACGGTTTTCTCCCAGGTGTTGCTGGCACTCCAAAACTACCTTTTGTCCGTTTTGTTTAGTTACTACAAGAGCATCAAGAATATCAGGTAATTTGGAGTCATTTCCATCGAAGCTAACGTCCACTACCGGGCCGATTACCTGGGTTACTTTACCGAGATTTGCCATTATTTATAAATTGTTACGATATATAGTATTGAAGGATTCAAATTCCGACTGCAAAGGTAATCATTAATTAGAGAATCAAAAATACCCCGAGGCTATATTTGCTCTACTTTTGAAGGTGCTGTAACTACCGCGCCGTTAAGTAATATTCTGAAAGTGGTGCCGGTATTCAGCTCGGAAGATTTAATGAAAATTTTTCCTTTATGATAGTGCTCCACAATTCTTTTCGCCAAAGTGAGTCCAAGTCCCCACCCTCTTTTTTTGGTAGTGAATCCGGGTTGAAAAATTTGGTTCAACAGATTTTTGGGTATCCCCTTACCAGTATCCGCAATATCAACGATTATTTTTCCTTCGGAAGACCGTTGAACATAAATGTCAATAACTCCTACGCCACTCATGGCATCCACCGAATTCTTACAAAGATTTTCAATAACCCAATCGAAAAGGGGTTTGTTGATGGCTGCTTTTACCTGCTCATCACCTTGATGTACATTGATGATGACCTTGGTTGAAATTCGTGTTTGTAAGTAATTAACACTGCTACGGATAACACTGAATATGTCCTCTTCCTGAAGCACGGGGACGGACCCAATACTGGAAAATCGATTGGTTATCATTTCCAGTTTTTTGATATCCTTACCCAATTCGCGGGTTATTTCACGGTTTTCCAGATCGGGATCGGATTTTAAGTATTCCCACCAGGCCATTAGCGAGGAAAGGGGAGTGCCCAATTGATGAGCTGTTTCTTTGGCAAGCCCAACCCAAACACGATTTTGTTCAGCCGCCCTGGAGTAACTAAATGCAAGATAGGAAAGGATAAAAAACACCGCAATTACTGATAGTTGAACATAAGGGTAGTATTGTAATTGGGTAAGCAAAAAGCTGTCCTTATAAAAGATATACTCATAGTTAAAAACCTCTCCATCATCATTCTTATTGGCAATGATGATGGGTGCGTACTGGGCGCGCATTTCTTCAATTTGTTCATTCAAAAAACCAGTTATTTCCTGTTGATTGAGCTCTTTAGGTATCTTAACATTTTTATGCAGTTTGGGTTTTCCGTCCCTGTGAGTAACTATTACCGGTATGGTTTCATTAGCTACCACGATTTCTTCAAATAGCAGCATTACATTTTCATTATACTCGCTGTTATCATTGGCAATGGTCTCCAGAGTTTTTGCAAAGAGATGAATTTGATCGCGCTCCCTCTGCTGTAGCTGGCTGGCAATTATATTGGAATAATAAATAGACCCAACACCTATAAATATTGCCAGTGCCAGGATCAAATAATTGAGTTTGTTCCGGCTTTTTATTACGGTGAAGTTGTCAATATCTTTTATGGACTTTTTCATTCTTCGACCAGAGATCACCATTCAAATCAGCACCTAATTTAACCAAATAATGCGGTAGGAAAGTAAGAGAATGAATTCAGTAGTTCTGAAAGAACCATTTGGTTAATGTTTTATAATTGACTTTTGATCCATGAGTAAGTATACCAACACGGTATATTCTGCCGGCCACCCAGGTGGTAAATATAAATCCACCGATTAAAAGTGTAACGCTCATCGCCAGCTGCCAGAAAGGAACCCCAAAAGGGATTCTTCCCAACATAATAACCGGGCTTGTCAAAGGTATCATGGACATCCAAAATGCAATTTGCCCATCCGGGTCGTTCAGCACAAAGCCCAGGGCCACAATTGATATTATTAGTGGTATGGTAATGGGAAACATAAACTGCTGCGAATCGGCGTCACTATCAACCGCAGATCCCACCACTGCGAACAGAGAAGCATACAGGAAATATCCTCCCAAAAAATATATTACAAAGGTGACCATTACATAAGTAAAGGGAATGCTTTCCATCATTTCCCACATGCCAGGTGCAGCTTCCTGTAACACAGCAGATTCTGAACCGAGTGGAGCAGCCTCTGTAATCAGGTCTGCCGGGTCTTGTTTCAATCCCATGAGCGACATACCTGAAGCTGTCACCAGGAATGAAAGCAATACCCAAACCAGGAATTGTGTAAGTCCCACCGCCGCAATACCCAGGATTTTCCCCATCATTAATTGAAAGGGTTTTATTGAAGATATAATAACCTCAATAATTCTATTGTATTTTTCTTCTATTACACCTTTCATTACCTGGACACCATACAGGAATAGAAAGAAGTAAATTAACAGAGAACTAACGTAAGCTGTACCAAATGTTGCTTCAGCATTGCTGGCTTTTATTCCGCTACTGGTCAGGCTGAGTGTTTTTAGAGAAATACGGGTTTCGATATTCTCCAGGGTTTGCTGGTCTAATCCCAGCTGTTTCATTTTAAGGTATTCGATTTCCTTTTCAAGGGTGTTCTCGATCTTATTTATCACACCGAAATGCGGATTGGATTCGCTGTATAATTGGATGCCCTCAGGATGGTAAATGTCAATTTTGGGAATATACAACAGCCCATCGGGCCCCAGTTGACTAAAATTCGTTTTGGCAGTTTCAACATCCTGGTGCAAGTAGAGAAAGTTAAGGTCGTCGGTGCTCTGGAATTTGTCTTTGAATAACCCACTATCATCAATTACTGCGATAACCTTTTGTTCACTTTGCTCGGTAGTTGCTATCCACAGTAGTCCACCGATTAGTCCTGCGAACAGAAGAGGTGTAAGCAGAGTCATAACAATAAAAGACTTCTTGCGAACCCTGGTAATATATTCCCTTTTTACCACCAGTAGGATTTTATTCATTTTGTTCGCTTACTTTTGAAATAAAAATATCATTCATACTGGGTATAACCTCCGAAAATCGATGAATTTCTGTTAGGGTAATCAACGCGGTCAATAGTTGATTGGGGTTACAGTCATCAGGTATTTTAATCACCGTGTGGAAGCGGTTTTGTTCAGTTGGCTCACTGCTGATTATCTGATACTTCTGATCAAGACCATGCAGGACACCTATATGATCTATTTCGAATTTATTGGTACGATATCGATGTTTAATTTCTTTCTTGGGGCCATCCAGAATTTTTTCACTCTTATTAATTAGTGCAATATGGTCGCATAGACTTTCTACGGATTCCATGCGATGAGTGGAAAAAATGATGGTTGCTCCCTTTGCCTTCAGATCTAGAATTTCATCCTTAATAATATTTACGTTTATGGGATCAAAACCTGAAAACGGCTCATCAAGAATGATCAGTTCCGGTTCGTGCAGCACCGTGGCAATAAATTGAATTTTTTGCTGCATGCCTTTGGAGAGGTCTTCAATGTTCTTACCAATCCACTCCAGCATGTCCAGCTTATCCAGCCATATGCGAATTCTTTGAACCGCAGGGGCACGCTTCAATCCTTTTAAGCGGGCCAGATAAAGCAACTGCTCACCTACTTTCATTTTCTTATACAGGCCTCTTTCTTCCGGAAGGTATCCGATATTTAGTATGTGATCCCGGTTTAGTTTCTCTCCTTTTAACAATACTGATCCGGAATCTGCCTGAAGGATGGAAGTGATAATACGAATAAGGGTGGTTTTACCGGCCCCATTGGGTCCGAGCAGGCCAAAAATAGACTGCCCCGGAACTTGCAGGCTAACATTGGACAATGCCATGTGGTCGGCATAGCGTTTACAAAGGTTCTGTGCTTCTAATAAATACAACGATCTACCATTTTGGTAAATATAGAATATTGGAAGCCTGGAAAAGGGGGAGGTTGTTAAAAAGTTTTAAAAATGATGTTTCCCATGGTCACATCGATGTTGAAAGTTATCAGGTTTTCCGCATCCTGATCATACTGACTGCTTACGAACACATTTTCGCGAATCTCTGTGAAACTCTGAGGAATCTTTACCCGGCAAAGAGGACTGTTCTGAATATAAATGATCATTGGATTGATTGATTCATTTGCATTTACCACCAGATTGCCGGCCCCTACGGTGGCATTTACGTTACTGCTAACCAGGCTTTTATTGGTGAAATCCAGATGTAGCGAGCCAAATCCAACATCTGCAATAATGGTTTTGGCATTTGACAAGGCCACCTGCCGTGCTTCCAGGGTGCCGAGGTCAACTTTGATACAAAAGGTATCCATTTCCTGTTGGTTGTATTGCCCTGATATATAGCCTATATTAACATCTGCGCTTCCGGTGGTAATATTGAGCTTTTCCACTGCAAGCCCCGAAAGGTCCACAAAGGCATTGCCCATGCCGTAATTAAGGTTCAGTTGAACGGGTTTCTTTTTGGAAAGATAAACATGCCATTGATTCTGCCGGTTACTTTCAGTATCCCCAAAGACATTGAATGAAACTTTTTTAGTGGAGGATTCATTCAATTTACCATCCAGAAAATTAACATTTACTTTTTGCGTACGTTGCTCAAGTATGGATTCGCAACTCGGCCCTGGCACATCAGATTCGGCGGTGCCATAGATATTTACAGGATTGTTATTAGGTGTAGGACGGATATAGCAGGTGCCTGACCCGCCGGACAAAGTAACCGCTACTCGATCAAAGGAATTATTGTTCTCAACAGTGTAATGCTTCTTTATCTGGCCATAGGAACTCAGTCCAATAAGGCCCAGCAGCCCCAAGAGTAATATCCTCCACATGTTTAATCAATACGGATGGGGGCAATTTGAGTTGCAACAAATATTATAAAATGTACATAAAAACTTACTTCTAAACTTTTAGTTAAAGATTTCCGTGAAATATTAGAAGTATTCTTTCATCCTTTCGAAAAAGCTTTTATCATGCTTGTCCGGGTTCGGTTTGAAATTTGGTGAACTCCGCAGACCCTCCAGCACTTTCTTTTCATCAGCCGTAAGCTTCTTAGGGGTCCAGACATTTACGTGTATCAGTTGGTCACCCTTACCATAGCCATTCAGGTCCTTGACACCTTTACCTCTGAGTCGCAGAATTTTTCCACTTTGGGTACCTGGTTCCAGTTTAATCTTTACTCTACCACCAATGGTGGGGACTTCCAGGGAGGTTCCAAGAGCAGCGTCGATGAAATTTACATATAAGTCAAAGATTATATTATTGCCGTCCCGTTTAAGTTTTTCATCTTCCTTTTCCTCAATCAGAATCAGTAAGTCACCCGCAATTCCACCCATTGGTGCCTCATTGCCTTTTCCTGACATACTAAGCTGCATGCCATCGGCTACTCCGGCTGGAATTTTAATTTCGATCACCTCTTCTTTGGGTTCTAACCCGGAGCTGTCCACTCCTGCCGGCCGATTATCTAGAATCTGTCCTGAACCATGACATGCCGGGCAGGTATTCGTACTCATCATCTGTCCCAGCATGGTATTAACTACTTTGCGTACCTGTCCGGCGCCACCACAGGTGGAACAACTCTTGAAGGTTACACCTTTGGCTGCCATTAACCGGTTCACCTTAATTTTCTTGGTAACTCCGTTGGCTATTTCTTCCAGGGTTAGTTTTAACTTGATTCGAAGATTGGATCCTTTACGAACTCGGGACCTGCCTCCCCCAAAGAAACTTTCGAAAGGGCTTCCGCCGCCAAAAATATCTCCGAACTGACTGAAGATATCCTCCATTGACATACCTCCACCACTGAAACCTCCTCCATTCATTCCAGCATGACCAAATTGATCGTATTTCTGCTTCTTTTCAGGGTCCCTTAAAACTTCATACGCTTCTGCAGCCTCCTTGAATTTATCCTCCGCAGATGGGTCATCCGGATTCTTATCGGGATGGAACTTAATAGCAACTTTCCGATAGGCCTTTTTAATGTCGTCGGGGCCGGCTGATTTTTCAACTCCCAAAACTTCGTAATAATCTCTTTTAGCCATCTCGTCAGGTTCCTATTACAACTTTAGCATACCGTATTACTTTGTCATTCAGATAGTATCCTCGTTCCACTACATGAACAATACGGTTTTTCAACTTTTTCTTTGGCGCTGGAGTTTGAGAGATTGCTTCGTGTACTTCCGCATCGAATTTTTCCCCTTCCAGGTTTTCCATTGGCTTAAGCCCTTTGCTTTTGAGTTCCTTCAGAAGCTTTTGGTAAATTAGGTTCATTCCTTCAAACTCGGCACTTGAATTGGACTTTTCAGCTGCTTCTCTGGCTCTTTCAAAATCATCTAAAATTGGTAACAGGGAGGTCATTAAATCTGCGTTTGCCGACCCAATAAGCTCCAGCCTTTCCTTGGCAGTCCTGCGACGATAATTTTCAAACTCTGAATAAAGTCTGAGGTGCTTATCTTTAATTTCGGTCAACTCTCCAGTTAGCTTTTCAACTTCCGATTCCGTTGCTTCTTCTGTAGTTGTAGCAGTTTCATTCGGCGATTCCTCAATCCCCGTTTCCTCATTTTCAACTATTTTGTCAGAATTATTATCTATCGGCGTATTGGCGCCATCTACTTGTTGTTCTTTCATATCACACATATAACTCTCAATCTTATTTCATGACACAATTTTTTTGCCAATTGTAGTTTTATGACATATTGACACTTTTTACCGAATCTTTACTGATTCAAGGCCTTCCAGATATGGTCTTTTAGTGATTCCAGGCCACTATGTGCAACTGAAGAAATAAATACCCAGGGTATTGGCAGTGACAGTTCTTCAGTGAGTGCCTCTTTAAGCTCCTCATCCAGTAGGTCACTTTTGGTTATTGCTAACAGTCGGGATTTGTCCAGAAGTTCGGGGTTATATTGCTTAATTTCATTCAATAATATCTGATATTCATCAGCTATATCCTGTGTGTCAGCCGGAATGACAAAAAGTAAAACGCTATTGCGTTCAATATGCCTTAAAAATCTTAACCCTAATCCTTTTCCTTCGGAGGCACCTTCAATAATGCCGGGGATGTCCGCCATCACAAATGATTGGTGATTATGATAAGCAACAACCCCTAAATTCGGCACCAGGGTAGTAAAAGGATAATCAGCTATTTCAGGTTTGGCTGCAGACATTACTGACAATAAGGTGGACTTGCCAGCATTAGGGAACCCCACCAAACCAACATCAGCAAGCAATTTAAGTTCAAGGATTACCCATTGTTCGATACCTGATTCTCCGGGTTGAGCATATCGTGGAGATTGATTAGTGGAGGATTTGAAATGAATATTACCCAACCCGCCTCGGCCGCCGGCAATCAGTATTTGTTGCTGACCCTGCTCAGTTATTTCCCCCAGCACTGCTCCGGTATCGGCGGACTTAGCTACAGTTCCTAAAGGAACCTGCAATATCATATCCTTACCCTGGGCACCTGATTTCCCACTGCCACCACCATGCTCACCGTTGCCGGCAGTTACATGTTTTTTATAGCGTAAATGAAGTAATGTCCAGAGTTGGCGGTTACCTTCCAAAATAATATGGCCTCCTCTGCCGCCATCGCCGCCGTCAGGTCCGCCTTTCGGAACATGTTTTTCCCTACGGAAATGAGCGGAGCCCGCACCACCAGCGCCAGAACGGGCACAAAGTTTCACATGATCTATGAAATTAGTTGAGGGCAAATTCCAGGTGTTAGACCATTTCGTTTAACGGATCCAGTACGTTGCAGATATTGCCAAAAATCTCATCAATTTGGCCAACGCCGTTTATAATCACCAGTTTGTCCAGGTTGTCATAGTAAGTTGCTACCGGAACGGTTTTTTCCCGATACTCTTCGATCCTGGTCTGAATTTTGGCGTCATCCTGATCGTCAGTTCTTCCGGAAACCTTTGCTCTGTTTCGCAGCCGTTGCTTCAACTCCTTTTCAGGGACCTCCAGCGATATCATTAATGAAATTGACTGGTGTACCGACTGTAACAGTTCGTCCAGGGCTTCTGCCTGGGGTACGGTTCTGGGAAAGCCATCAAATATAAAACCATTGGTATTTTTAGTCGATTTGATCTTATCCTCCACCATGCCAATAACAATCTGGTCAGGAACCAACTTCCCATGATCCATATATCGCTGCGCCTCGAGCCCCAATGCGGTTTTTTGCCCTAAATGTTTCCTGAAAAGGTCACCGGTAGAAATATGGGTGAGGTTATATCGCTCAATAATTTTTTCACTCTGTGTGCCTTTTCCTGCACCCGGAGGTCCAAAAAGCACCAAATTTAACTGCTTTTGCATTTTAATGGTCCAGTGGTTCTTTTATTTGATAAATGTCTTTGAGGTTTCTGCCAAGGCCGTTATAGTCCAGACCATAGCCGATTACAAACTTATGTGGTATTTTAAACCCAACATATTTAAGAGGAATGCTTTTGTTGAAGATTTCGGGTTTTAACAGCAGGGTAGCAATTTCCACCGAGCGTGGTCCCAAAGATTGAATCTTTTTCACTACATGAGAAATTGTTTCGCCAGTATCGATAATATCTTCAATAATTATAATATCGATATCCTTTAAGTTTTCTTTTAACCCGATTAATTCCAGAATATTTCCTGAACTGGAGGTGTCCTTGTAGGAAGATAGTTTTATAAAGGATATTTCGGAAGGAAGTTCAATCCCTTTCATCAAATCGGCAGCAAACATAAATACCCCGTTGAGCACACCGATAAACAATGGACTCCTGCCAGCATAGTCTTCATTGATCCGTGCGGCTATTTCACGCGTTCTTTCCTGGATGCTTGAATAACTGATATAAGTTTCAAACTCCTTCTGGTGGACTTTCACAATATGGGAAATATCAGATGCCATATGGGCTGGCAAATATAGGTATTAAATAAAAATATATAAAGTAAGGTGTTTGCTACCAGAGGCTCAGACCCACATATGGTTACGGATTAATGGTCGTTTAACCCATATGATGGGCTTGACCTTTAGTACAAAGGTACAAATCTCTGGTTACCATAAGCCCATTTTTTGTATACAGCTAAAGTGCCAGCAATTATATTTTTTATCAAAGTGAGTACCATAGAAGACAAATTGTATAATATTATTACTTTTATCAAAATTTTAGTCTACCCAAATCACATACTTGATTGGTTAAATAATTATGCAGCAAAATATCTTTGTATTGAACGCTGTAAACTCTATTGCCAATCAAATAATTTTAGAGCTCCGTGACGGTGAGGCCCAGTTGGACCGCGGAAGGTTTCGACGTAACCTGGTAAAATTGGGAGCGATCCTGGCGTATGAACTTTCGAAAAGTTTGCAATACAAAACAGTTGAAGTTGATACTGTGCTGGGAAAGAGTTCTGTAAATATTCTGGAGTCCCCACCGGTTTTATATACTATAATCAGAGCAGGTCTACCTTTCCTTGAGGGCTTTCAGCAATTTTTCGAATCCTCGGATTGCGGCTTCATCGGTGCACACCGTATTGAAGAAAAGGAAGAAATAGCGGTAACATTAGGTTATTCAGCCATCGCACCTTTTGCGAAACAGGACCTTATCCTGGTTGATCCAATGCTGGCCACCGGGAAATCAACGTTGACAGCCTTAGAGTCGATCCTCCAAAATGGCTCTCCCGGGATGTTACATCTGGTGTTCGCCATCGCAGCACCCGAAGGACTGGAGAACCTGACGAAATGCCTGGATATACCATATAAAATATGGGTTGGAGCTGTTGATGAGTGCCTTAACCAAAATGGTTATATTGTGCCCGGTTTAGGGGATGCGGGGGATCTGTTGTTTGGTAAAAAAATTTGATAAAAGCACTATATGTCAGATAATATACTTTTTCTTTTTGCAGGTTTGTTTGTACTGGTGCTGGGTGGAGAGTTTCTGGTAAAAAGCAGCACGAATCTTGCCTTGCGTCTTCGTATATCACCCCTGGTAGTTGGACTGACTATCGTAGCTTTTGGAACCAGTTCACCTGAGTTACTTGTTAGTATTAACGCGGCGCTTTCCGGGAGCCCGGATCTGACTATGGGTAATGTTATTGGGTCCAACATCTGTAATCTGGCCCTGGTATTGGGGGTTTCTGCGATAATCCGACCAATCCGGGTCAATACAGACAGCATTAAAATAGATTGGCCCATGACCATGGGTAGTTCTGTTTTACTTTACTTTTTGGTACGGGAAGGACTGCTTAAGTCTTTTGAGGGGGTATTGTTTATCGCTCTTTTGGTTGGATATACGGTATTCGTTATCAGGAAATCTCGAAAAGAAAATCATATCATCAGTTTTACTGATCAAAGAGAGCTGGCGAAGCGAAATACCAGTAAACATCTGATCAAGGATATCGTTTTAATAATACTCGGTTGTACAGGTTTATTTTACGGATCCGATTGGTTTGTTGAAGGAGCTAAAGGTATGGCACTAAATTTGGGGGTCAGTGAGAGAGTAATTGGTATAACAGTACTTGCCTTAGGAACCAGTTTACCGGAGTTGGTCACTGCATCAATTGCATCGTTCAGAAATCAAACTGATCTGGCGCTAGGGAATTTGATGGGTTCGAATATATTTAATATCCTGTCAATTCTGGGAATTACCAGTATTATTAAGGAGATCGAGGTAAGTGATGTGATTCTCAAAACTGACATGGTATGGATGCTGGGTGTAACCTTGTTGATATTACCAATGATGGTTCATAAACGCCAGGTTGGTAGATATGAAGGTGCAGCACTTTTATTAATTTATGGTTATTACACATTTGAAGTTTTAAGCAGTTGATTTTTTCAGAAATATTAAAATACCTTTTTATTTATTTATTAAGTATGACCAAGTTCATGGCCGGCCCTTCTTTTGGAGTTGCAGCAGGCATGCCGGTATTCTGGACCATAGTAATAAGTGTTTTAGGTATGATGACCAGTGTGTTAATCTTTACCCAAATTGGGGAAAAAATTGGATACCCAAAGATCACACGATTCATCAACTACGTGCTAACGCGTAAGGGAGTTAACAAAAGATTCCTTTATATATGGGACCGTTTTGGGATTGTAGGTATTACTTTTCTAACCCCGATATTATTTACCCCTATCATAGGGACAATATTGGTCACTTCGATGGGGAGTCCGAAAGGAAAGGTTATCATTTATATGTTTTTTAGCGCGGTATTCTGGTCGATTACACTTAGCAGAATAGTAAAAGTGATGGTTTAATCATCATCTTCCAGTAAATCGATATCTTTAATCAATATCTTTTTTGCGATGGCTTTCCCGGTGGCAGTAGCTGCCAGACCACCCATGGCGGTTTCTTTATAACGGTCTTCCAGGCTCTGACCAACCTCCCCTAAGGCCTGCACACATTCGTCAACCGGAATTATTCCGCTCACATCGGCAATGGCCATTTGCGCCGAACTGAAGGCAATGGCAGCGGCGCTTGCATTTCGAACGATACAAGGAACTTCCACCAATCCTGCAACAGGGTCACATACCAGGCCCAGCATACATTGTATGGTGATCCCAACCGCATTGAAAACTTGCTGAATGGAACCGTCGAGCGCGTAAATTATAGCACCAGCCGCCATCGCTGCTGCGCTACCGGTTTCAGCCTGACATCCTCCCACCGCACCAGCCAATGAGGCATTTTGCTCAATGATCAGGGCGATTCCCGCACCCACCAACAAACATTCCATTATCTTCCGCTGGTCCAGATTGTGAATCTCTTGCAAGGTCACCAGAACGCCGGGTAAAATTCCGGAAGCCCCCGCAGTAGGTGCTGCCACAATCCGCCCCATACATGAATTGACTTCCTTGGCTGCAAGTGCGCGGGCCACCAGGCTTTGAAATTCACCTGACAGTACCTGTGTCTGATGGTTAAAGACCTTCTTGCCAGCATTTTCCACCATACCTGAATTAGTGCTTAATTGTTCCTTAAGACCTGTTTGCACAGCTTCATTCATTACCTGATATGCATGCTGCAGCCCGTCCCAAATTTCTTTTTCGGAACGTCCTTTTTGCTCAATTTCGTATTGTAATACCGGTTGATACAATGCCAGTTTATTACTTTCACAATACGATTTCCAGCTTTTGAAATCGTTAAATAGTAAGCTCATGTTGTTAAAAATGTTAAATAAAGATACACATTTCAGCAACAGCAACAGTATAGAGCATACAGTATAGAGCATACAGTATTGAGCAACAGTTTAGGGCATACAGTTTAGAGTACAGAGCCGGGCCGCCGGCAGGCGGGCATACAGGATAGAGCAACAGGATAGGAGCAGCAGGCTTGTGCAACAGTAAGCCGCAGACAGAAACCGGTAACGAGGATACCATAAAGTCAAAATTCAAAAATGGCAGCCCGCGGACGATTGCTATATTTCTATTAACTTTGGCAATGCTTCATAAAAATGATCTGATTCTAAGAGCTGCAACCGGTCAACCCGTATCGAGGATTCCGGTGTGGTTGATGCGCCAGGCCGGCCGGATTTTGCCAGAGTATCGTGCTATACGCAATAGATTGAGCGGTTTTGTGGAACTGGTCAGGACCCCGGAATTAGCTGCTGAGGTCACTATCCAACCTGTGGATATTCTGGATGTTGATGCAGCAATAATTTTTTCGGATATTCTGGTAATCCCGGAAGCAATGGGCTTGCCGTATCAGATGGTTGAGAAAAAAGGACCTTATTTCCCTACCACCATCAAAACTATGGATCAGGTGAAGCAGTTGAAGGTGGCAGACCCTGAAACGGACCTTCATTATGTGCTGGACGCCATCCGATTGGCAAAAAAGGAATTAGCCGGACGCGTTCCGTTAATCGGGTTTGCCGGCGCCCCATGGACGGTTTTTGCTTATATGATTGAAGGATCGGGAAGCAAGACCTTCTCGAAAGCCAGGGGCATGTTGTACAAGGAACCGGAGCTTTCACACAACCTGTTGGAAAAAATCACTTTAAGCACCATCGCTTACCTCAAGTCCCAAACCCAAGCCGGCGCGGACCTGATACAGATATTTGATTCCTGGGCGGGGATTTTACCCAAATCACATTATTTAACCTTTTCCCTGCCTTACATTCAAAGAATTTGCCAGGCCATCGAAAATGTGCCTGTTACCGTGTTCGCGAAAGGTGCCCAATTTGCAATGCCAGAGATTGGCAAGACATCATGCGCTACCATAGGACTGGATTGGCAGATGGATATTCAATATACAAGGCAATTACTAGGTCCGGAAAAAACACTGCAGGGTAATTTAGATCCCTGCGTTCTATATGCTTCAAATCAGGACATTGCCAGATGTACCAGGAAAATGATTGATGCGTTTGGCACCCAACGATATATCGCAAATCTGGGTCATGGGGTATATCCGGATACGAAAGTGGATGCGGTAAAATGCTTTATCGAGACCGTTAAAAATTATGAACTATGATATGAATTATGAATTAACAATACTGTAAACAGCTCACCAACTCACCAACTCACCAAATCACTAACTCACTAACTCACTAACTCACCAACTCCCCAAATCACTAACTCACCAACTCACTAACTCACCAAATCACTAATTCACCAACTCACCAACTCACCAACTCACCAACTCACTAACTCACCAACTCACTAATTCACTAAATCACTAATTCACTAAATCACCTAGGCAAGTCTGCTCAATACTTCCTTAATCCTGCTAATGGCAAGTCTAAGGTTTTCTTCAGAAGCCGCATAGCTGATCCGTACACAATTTGGTGCGCCAAAAGCGCTTCCGGTAACCAGCGCTACCTGCGCTTCATCGAGCAGGTGCATACAAAAATCATCCGCATTTTGTATGGTGGTGGAGCCATCACTTTTACCAAAATACCAGCTTACATCAGGGAAAAAATAAAACGCGCCCTGGGGTAACGGCGTGCGGATCCCTGGAATTTCTTTCAGCAATTCCATTACAAGGTCTCGCCTTCTAAGATACTCCCGGGTCATAGCAAATGTAGGCTCTAAATCTTCAGTAAGGGCAGTTAAGGCTGCACGCTGAGCGATGGAACAATTGGCTGAGGTAACCTGACCCTGCATCTTTGAACAAGCTTTAGCGATCCAGCTTGGAGCTGCTATGTATCCGACTCTCCACCCGGTCATGGCATATCCTTTGGCAAAACCATTTACGGTAATGGTTCGGTCATACATTTCAGGGAATGCCGCCAGGCTCACATGTTCTCCGGTATAATTAATATATTCATAAATCTCATCGGCAATTACATATATTCCGTCATGTCTGGCCAGGACTTTTGCGATTTCAGTCATTTCTTCTCTGGTAAACACGCTTCCAGTAGGGTTCGAGGGAGATGAGTAAATGACTACTTTCGTCTTGGAGGTAATGGCAGCTTCAAGTTGTGCCGCGGTAGCTTTGAAATCATTATCGATTCCACCATTAGCATATACAGGAACACCTTCAGCCAATTCAACAATTGCTTTATAACTTACCCAGTAAGGTGCGAAAATAATTACTTCATCTCCCGGGTCAACCAGACTAAACATTGCATTGGCAATCGATTGTTTGGCTCCGTTGGAAACTACGATCTGGTCCGGAGTATATTGAATTTTATTATCCCTATGGAGTTTGTTGCAAATTGCCTGTCGCAAGTCCAGATACCCATTTACGGGGGGATAGCTAAAATATTTTCCCTCATCAATGGCCTGCTTGGCCCCTTCACAGATATGACTGGGGGTTTTAAAATCTGGCTCTCCCAGGCTTAAAGCAATTACCTCGATGCCTTGTGCCCGGTATTCCCTGGCTTTGGCTGCCATCGCCAGGGTAGCTGATTCGGCCAGGTTACTAATTCTTTGAGAGATCTGGTTGGTGGGTGCTAGTGTACTACTCATCTTGAAAATTTCTGAACCGTCAAAATTAACCATAAACCTTGGCAGAAACCAACAAAATTTGATGCTTGTTGATTAATGCTCGTTTTCGTAGCTACGTCTTCTTAAAATACTGTTGCCAAGGGTTATTTCATCAGCGTACTCCAGTTCACCACCAATGGGGACTCCCCGAGCAATGGCACTGATTTTGACATCAAATGGTTGCAGCTTTTTAGTTAGATAAAAGGCAGTGGTGTCACCCTCCATGGTTGGGCTCAATGCTATAATAATTTCATCAATCTCACCCGCGGAGTCCGATACCCGGCTGACCAAAGAATCGATTCTCAATTCGTCGGGACCAAT
>BQJT01000045.1 GCA_021604845.1 Cyclobacteriaceae bacterium | reverse complement strand
TTGATGCAATATAAATTCCGCGTGAATAGTTGCTTCGGCGGTGAGAAAACGTGCCAACCACCAATTGTTTCTGTCCTGGCACCGTAATCAGATGTCCATATAGTATGCTGGAATTAGGTAAAGGTTCAATCAGTGTGTTCTGAAGCAGTTCCCCATCGGCATTGAACCGTTTGATGGAAATAGTCGCCAGTTTTTCCCTGGTTTGTTCTGTCATCAGTACTGTGAAGGTATTGCTGTCTTCGTCAACATTGAGTTCAATAAGTTCGCTTCGATTTCGGTATATCCCTGGAAGAACCTTAATCTTTTGGGCCTCAAAACCATAATGGATCATTGCCGGGCGATAGTTTACATAACCACCAAGTAGTGCAGCATTGTCAATTATAGTAAATTCGGTTAGGTTTACCGGGACGATTTGTTTTATGTCAAAATGCTGATCTTCACTGGTATTCATATCCATCTTAATGATCTTCAGATCATCCTTCTGATACTCACCCATTCGAAATAGCAGATAGAAATACCCATCCCGGTACTCGTACCCCAGAAGTTCGGCACCGTAATCCAGTATATGGTTTTTTGTAAAAACCTTTTGAAGTAAGGTGTCCAGTTTTACAACTTCCCAGGCCCTTTTTCCCCTTTGGTCAAAATGTTGAAGTTCCCGGAAAAGTACTATTCCGTTTTCCTGCATGGACATGACCATGTAGTGGTCTTCATACCTTTCAAGTTCTACTTCTACCCGCAAAGGTTGCTTTACCTGTCCCCAGAGTGATAGGACACCTGTGAACAAGCAAAGAATAATCAAAAGGCGTTTCAAACCCATAGAAAGGGATTAATGGCTCATGTCTACAATCCGATTATACGCAGCAGCATCTAATGGCATTACCGAAAGCCGGCTTTGACGAACCAGGGCAATATCTGACAGGGAAGGTTCTGCCTTGATTTCACCAAGTGTTACCGGTTTTTTTAACTTCTTCTCAGCCGCCAGATCAACTACTACCCATCGCTGGTCATCCGTGGTTGGATCCTGGTAATGTTCTTTAACAACTTTGCTGATACCTACCACAGCTTTTTCCTTAACACTGTGATAAAATAAAACTTTATCACCCACTTTCATATTCTTCAGATTATTACGGGCAGCATAATTCCTTACTCCGTCCCAGTAAGTACTGCCATCTTTAACCAGGTCATCGTAGGAATATTCAGAGGGTTCCGATTTTACCAGCCAGTGATTCATACATACTCATTTATTGTGAAAAAAATCTACACCTGTATCTTTCTAAATTACAAAATTTCCTCCACAAAGCTTTAACACCACCAAGATAACAAACTTGCCTTATCAGGTCTTGCTGTAAACAGGATTAAAGTATTGGACTAAATTGTTAATGTCAAATTAATATTAAACTTCTAAGTCTTTTAACATCAAGAATTATATTTACTTGCAAATCTCTGAAAGAGTTAAAGCTTATTCATTTGAAGAACAAAGAAATCATCAAAATCCTGAGATTAACAGCCTCCCTGCTGGAATTATACGGAGAAAACCAGTTTAAGGTACGTAGTTACCAAACTGCCGTTTATAATCTTGAACGAACTTCAGTGGAATTGTCAGGTCTTGATAGTTCGGATTTAGCAAAACTTCCAGGTGTGGGTAAGAGTATTGCAGCAACTATACAGGAACTAAACCAGTCCGGTAGCAGCAGTACTCTTGATAATTTGTTAAAGCAAACACCAATTGGTATTCAGGAGTTGCTTAAAATCAAAGGACTAGCGGCCCGGAAGATTAAAACTGCCTGGGACGAGTTGGGTATAGAGTCGGCCGAGGAATTATTGCGGGCCGCCCAAAGAGGCATTCTGGCAGATTTACCAGGGTTTGGTGCAAAAACACAGGAAAATATCCTGCAGGTGATTACTTTTCATTTGAGCAGCCGTGACCTTTTTCATTATAAGGATGGGCATCTTACTGGAATTTGGCTGGAAGAAAAATTGGCAGAGAAGTTTCCTGAAATTAGATTAAACAGAACCGGATCATTTCGCAGAAAAGCCGAAGTCTTGAGACGTATGGAATATCTGTGGGCCACTGAAAACATCCGCAAAGCAACGGAGTATCTGGATGGCATGGAAGAACTCTCGAAAAACATTGCACTGTCCGGTCCATTGAGATGGAGGGGGGAGATTGCCAATGGTTCTCTGAACCTGGACATCCGTTTTTGTAAACCCACGGAGTTTGGCAGTAAACTCCTGTACTATACCGGAAATATTGCACACCTGCATCAGAGTAATAATAGCGGTAAACAGTTGAGTGAGTTGCTTAATCAACCGTATAAACTGGAGGATGAAATTTATAAGGACTTCGGGTGGCCAGCAATTATACCGGAACTTCGTGAGGGGCTGTTCGAAAAAGAGTTTTTGTTGGATGGGAAACAGGATGAGATCATTACCCCGGATCAAATACGAGGAATATTGCACAACCATTCTACCTATAGTGATGGGAAAAACAGTCTGTTGGAGATGGCTGAAAGCTGTAAGGAACTTGGATATGAGTATTTTGGCATTTCCGACCACAGTCAAACTGCGGTTTATGCCAATGGTTTGGACCAGGACCGCCTGAATCAACAGCTGCAGGAAATTGATCAGCTTAATAAAAAACTGGCGCCATTTAAAATATTCAAAGGGATCGAGTCTGATATATTGAATGACGGAAGTCTGGATTATCCGGCATCGGTGTTGCAGGCATTGGATTTTGTGGTAGCATCCATTCACTCAAACTTAAATATGGATATTGAACAGGCTACCAAACGATTGATCAGAGCTATTGAAAATCCATATACAACTATATTGGGCCACCCCACTGGACGTCAACTGCTAAAGAGAGAAGGATACCCCATCGATTATGAGAAAGTGATAGAGGCCTGTGCTGAAAATGCAGTGGTAATTGAGATTAACGCGCATCCCTGGAGGCTCGATCTGGACTGGCGATGGGTTTCCAAAGCGGTAGAAAAGGGTATAATGATAAGTATCAACCCTGACGCTCATGAAGTTGCCGGACTACAGGATGTTCAATATGGGATCAATGTAGCAAGAAAAGCGGGGCTTCCAACCAAGATGACATTTAACGCCATGAGTGTGAATGAATTGGAACAGTATTTAATAAAACGTAGCAAGCAACAATTAGCAAACAATTCCAACTGAACGCTGGTCAATATTTTTTTACTATCTTATACTTACGTTACACCTAACCTCACCTCTATTTATGAGTACAGTAAATAATGATAATCTGGTAAAAAGTCACAGCCTATTTACAGACTTCGACATTACTTTGTTCAAGTCCGGCAAACATTACCGACTCTACCAAAAACTGGGTGCACACCTTTCTGAGGTAGACGGTAAAAAGGGAGTTTACTTTGCAGTTTGGGCACCCAGCGCTTCAAATGTAGAAGTTATTGGCACTTTCAATGACTGGAAGACTGGGCAGCATCAGTTATATGTCCGCTGGGATGAGTCAGGGATCTGGGAGGGGTTTGTAGAGGGGATTGAGCCAGGTGCAAATTATAAGTACATGATCTATGGTAATCATGGAAGCCCGGTAGAGAAGGGAGATCCATTTGCATTTTTGTGGGAGGTGCCACCAAAGACAGCTTCGGTGGTTTGGGACCTGGACTATAAATGGGGGGACAGCAAATGGATGAGTGAAAGGGCGGCAAAGAATAATTTGAAGTCACCCACATCTGTCTACGAAGTACACCTGGGTTCCTGGAAAAGGCACCAGGATACAGGACATAGCTTGAGTTATCGCGAGATGGCAGACGAATTGGTCCCCTATGTAAAAGAAATGGGTTTTACCCACATTGAGTTAATGCCCGCCATGGAGCACCCGTTTTTCGGTTCCTGGGGGTATCAGATTACCGGATATTTTGCTCCAAGTTCGAGGTATGGAACTCCACAGGATTTCATGTACCTGATTGACTGCTTTCACCAGGCTGGTATTGGGGTGATTCTTGACTGGGTCCCTTCCCACTTTCCCGATGATCGACATGGACTTGCTGAATTTGACGGCTCTCATTTATATGAACATGCAGATCCTAAGAAGGGATTTCATCCAGACTGGAACAGTTATATTTTCAACTATGGTAGAAATGAAGTAAGGGCTTTCCTTATTAGCAATGCTGCTTTTTGGCTGGACTATTTTCATGCAGACGGATTGCGCGTTGATGCGGTGGCCTCAATGTTATATCTGGACTACTCAAGGGGAGAAGGTCAGTGGATTCCAAACGAACATGGAGGACGAGAAAATATCGAGGCTATTTCATTATTAAAGGAAATGAATGTTGAAGCCTATGGGTCGTTTGAAGGAGTTCAAACTATTGCAGAAGAATCAACAGCATGGCCCGGGGTTTCCCGTCCCGTAGAAACCGGTGGACTGGGATTCGGAATGAAATGGATGATGGGATGGATGCATGATACCCTGGAGTATTTTAAGAAAGATCCTGTATATCGCAAGTTTCATCAGAATGATATCACCTTCAGCCTTGTTTACGGATTTTCTGAAAATTTCATGCTACCCCTTTCCCACGATGAAGTCGTACATGGAAAAGGTTCATTACTTGGCAGAATGCCTGGTGATGAGTGGCAAAGATTTGCTAACTACCGCTTATTGTTTGCTTACATGTATACCCATCCGGGAACCAAACTCATGTTTATGGGAAGTGAGATTGCGCAGTCTTCTGAATGGAACCACGACCATCAGTTGGATTGGCATCTGCTTCAGTATCCATTGCACCGGGGAGTAGCCAGTTGTATTAAGGTAATAAATCATTTGTATCAATCACAACCGGCATTATACCAGAAGAGCTTTGAGCCAGAGGGTTTCGAATGGATTGATATGGGTGATTCGCAAAATTCCATACTAACCTATATGCGAAAGGGAAATGATGAGAAGGAAAATTTATTAATCGTAGCAAATTTCACTCCCCA
Organism: Cyclobacteriaceae bacterium; assembly: GCA_021604845.1. Classification (GTDB taxonomy): domain Bacteria; phylum Bacteroidota; class Bacteroidia; order Cytophagales; family Cyclobacteriaceae; genus SZUA-3. The sequence goes on along the minus strand of BQJT01000045.1, from coordinate 20,861 downwards.
GGCGCATAAGGAATATCAGGTAGGTATTTATGGTGCTGAAAAATGGAAGGAAGTATTTAACTCGAATGACTCGGAATTCGGGGGCAGCGGGACCCACATGAATGGCACAGTTCAAAGACTGAAAGAGAAAAAACATGGAAAAGATTATTCGTTAAAACTTCAGATACCACCTCTGGGAATAACAGTATTAAAAGGAGTGTAGTATGAATAACAAGTACCTGTGTATCCATGGTCATTTCTATCAACCACCCAGGGAGAACGCCTGGTTGGAGGAGATAGAAATACAGGATTCCGCAAGCCCTTTTCATGATTGGAATGAGAGAATAACCCACGAGTGTTATCGCCCCAACGGTACTTCCCGAATATTGAACGGACAAAACCGGATCATTGACATCGTCAACAATTATGCAAAGATCAGTTTTAATTTCGGGCCTACGTTGTTATCCTGGATGGAACATTATGCACCGGAAGTGCATGCGGCTATTTTAGAGGCTGACAAACTGAGCATGGAGCACTTTGATGGCCATGGTTCGGCAATGGCGCAAGTGTATAACCATATTATCATGCCGTTGGCCAGTCGGAGAGACCAGGTGACTCAGGTCCTTTGGGGGCTGGAAGATTTCAGAAGTAGATTTGGGCGTGAAGCGGAGGGCATGTGGTTAGCCGAAACTGCTGTCAATTTGGAAACCCTTGAAATTCTTGCCGATTACGGTGTTAAGTTTACCGTTCTGGCTCCTCGTCAGGCACACCGGTATCGCAAAATTGGATCGTCCACCTGGAACAATGGCATCGACAGTAAGAGACACTATTTATGTAAACTGCCTAGCGGTAAGGAGATCGTTTTATTTTTTTATGATGGGGAAAGATCTCAGGACGTAGCCTTTAAGGGACTGTTAAAGAATGGCCGTGACTTTGCGGAAACCTTAGTATCAAGCTTCGACGATCGTAAAGAACCTCAATTAGTACATATTGCTACCGATGGTGAGAGCTATGGACATCATCATCGGCACGGAGACATGGCACTGGCTTTTTGCTGTCGATACATTGAAACCCATGGACTTGCGCAGCTTACCAATTATAGTCAGTTTATGAATCTGGTAAAAGCTGATTACGAAGTTGAGATTCATGAGAATACTTCATGGAGTTGTTTTCATGGCATTGAAAGATGGAGAAGTAACTGTGGGTGCGGTAATGAATCTGGGTATCATCAACGCTGGAGAGCACCACTCAGAGAAAGCCTGAACTGGCTCAGGGACCAACTCGAGACGGTGTTCGAAACGGAAATGAAGCCATATACCGATCAGCCCTGGAGTGTGCGTGATCAATACATTCAGGTGATCCTCAACAGAAAAGAGGATTTCGCTGATCAGTTTTTAGGGATCCACATTAAAAAATCTTTGGGCAAAGAGGAAAGGACAAAGGTAATTCGACTGCTGGAAATGCAACGTCAGTCGCTGCTAATGTTCACCAGCTGTGGGTGGTTTTTTGATGAGGTGAGTCGTATAGAGACCGTTCAAATTCTACAGTATGCAAATAGGGCCATACAATTGGCAGAGCGTGTATCTGAGGTTACCCTGGAAGACCAATTCATGGAAAAACTTTCAAAAGCTCAGAGTAACTTACCGGAGATTAACAATGCATCAGTCATTTACCAGACACAAATCCAGCCTAAACGGATCAGCCTGACCAAAGTAGGAATGCATTATGCGGTGGCCTCGCTATTTGATGAAAACCCGGAGCATCTGCGAATTCTGAATTATTCCTGTGTCAGCAACCCATTTGAAAGGTATTATGCCGGAGTTCAGATTTTAGCAATTGGCAAGACTTCGATTAGCTCGCTGGTCACATTGTCTCAAAAACAATTCAATTTTGCAGTCCTGTATATTGGCCAGCATCATATTATAGGTAGTGCTTCCGATACTTCTGAGGAGACATTCAATGAACTGCAGGTAGAAATAGTAAAGGCATTTAAGGAAAGCCGGGTTTACAAAGTAGTGGACATTATGCAGCATTATTTTGGTGGTTCAAATTTCTCCTTTTTTGAGCTGTTTAGAGATGCTCAAACTGAAATTCTGGCTAAAATTATGGACGCCAATATACAAAGTGCTGCCAGCTCATATAAAAGAGTTTATGAGCGTAATTACAATATCCTGAACGTAATGCATTCTGCTGGCCTGGTGATCCCATCGGTTTTAAAGCAGAATACTGAAGTGGTAATCAATCTGGAGCTGGTTGAATCCCTGCAAAGACCTAATGCCGACCTGAAAAATTTAAGTAATCTGGTAGAGGAAGTTAAAAAGTGGGAGATACCAGTTGACAGTAAGATGTTGTCTTTCGAAACCACCAAAAAGGTAAACGGCCTGATATCTAAATTTTCGGAACACCCGGACGACATTAAGATTCTAACGGATATTAGCGGGATACTTAATTTGGTGCGGCTGATAGACATTGATCCTTCATTAAATGAGTTGCAGAATCAATTGTTACAAATAAGCCGGGTAAGTGCAGGTAGATGGTCGAAATCAGATAAACCTTCTCATAAGCTACTGCTCAATACACTGCTTAAGCTAGCCTCTGAAGTTGAATTGGACATGACGGTTCCTGTATTAATGAAAAAGTCCTGACTTTCGTCAGGACCTCCATTTTAATTTTGTTACAAGATTTTACACACAAACCACTGAGTTGTCTTCAATTCCGACTCCTGTTGGTACGTATTTATCAGCTTGGGCATCATTCTCCCAAACTTCTCCGTTAACCAAGTATCTGAATTCATACTCGTGTCCAACCTCCAGGTCAATAGTAGTTTTAAAAGTACCATCCTTAAGTTTCTTCATAGGGAAACTCTGATCAGGATCCCAACTGTTGAAATCCCCTAAAACTGCCACGTTATTGGCAGTGTCTAACGCGTCGTTCTTCCAGCTCAATGTAACTTTGCACACTGGCTTACTCTTTAAATACTGTTTTTTGATACTCATACGTACAAGGTATATATTAAAAATTTACTGCAAATTTATAAACTTTTCTGGCTAAAAATTCAAGTGTTGAATGAAATAACTGCAAAAAAATCAACGGATGATTACATAAGGTTAAGCGCAATCTAAAAAATTTTGTTTCAAATAGTTTTTCATAAAAAAAAGTCCCACCATTGGCGAGACTTACTGAGCAGATCAATAAACAAAAATTTAGTTACTATTCAATTTTTTTTACATTGACAGCATTCATGCCTTTTTTCCCTTCTACCAGCTCATAACTGACATGATCATTTTCCTGTACCTGTTCTGTTAACCCAGAAACGTGAACGAATACTTCATTCTGTGAATCATCTTCAACAATGAAACCATACCCTTTGCTTTCATTAAAGAATTTTACTTTACCAGTCATAGCTATGTATAATAAATTGAAATAAGAGTTAATTAAAGGTATAAAAAAACAATTAACTTTAATTGCTATCACAAACTATATGAAGTACCTATTTCTTGTTCGTCATGCGAAGTCAAGCTGGGATTTTCCAGAGCTCCCTGATTTTGACAGACCGCTAAATAATAGAGGTAAACAGAATGCTCCAGAAATGGGAATTAGACTGGCATCTCGTAAGCTGGAGTTAGATGCATTAATCTCAAGCCCCGCCAATCGGGCACTGGCTACCGCACGACTGATTGCAGACCAGTTGGATTTTCCCAAATCAGATATTATTGAGAATAATGATGTGTATCATGCCGGATACAGCACTTTAGTAAAAATCATTCAGGATTTTCCCGTAGACTTTAAATCTGTAATGTTGGTTGGACACAATCCGGGGTTTACTGACCTTTGTAATTTTATAAAAGAGCCTGATTATCACATCAGTAACATACCTACTTGCGGGGTAGTGGCGGTTGAATTTGCTTTGAACCAATGGTCAGAAATTAGCAAACACAGCGGGCGTCTGTTGTTTTTTGATTATCCGAAAAAGGTACTATAAAATCACTTTTTCGAAGCTTCCAATTGATCTTCAAGCCGCTCCGGGAGATGTTTTTCGACCCAATGCTGGTAACTGCCGTTAAAACCAACAGCCTGCTGGAGCGATTTTACCTTAGATTGGATACTGTTGATTACTGTTGGAGATAAGTATTGGGTCCGTTCTATCTGGTTCGCAATGTTTTTTACCTGGTCTTCTACCTGGTTCTCCGAGGTTCTTAGCCAATCCTCATAGTCTGATTCCTGCCAGTTCAGATAGTGGTCCATTATATCCAGGGCAATTTCCTTTCCATGCATCATGGATTCTTTAATGTTGCCTCGACCGGTCACCGCATTTCCCAGGGCAAAAACATTGTCATAACCTTCCAATCGGCAGCAGTCATCCTCATCAACCGCAAAAGTGGAACCCCGATCGGGGATTCCAGGAATTTTTTCCGGCAGACTGCCAATGGAACTAATGACCAGCGGGGATTTAAACTCTTGCAGCTTCCCTTCAACAGGTACTACCCTATCACCTTCAATTTTAGTTTTCTGAAACACGATACCTTCCAACCGGTCATTTTCGATTATTTTATTTACCGGAGCCCAACAGGGCTCAAAATTGAAAAGGTATTTGGTCAGGAAGTTGTCCATTATTTTCTTCCTCACATTCCTGGCTTTTTCCAGCAGTTCCGGGGTGTCGGTAGACTGTGTAGACAACGGCATATCAATATCCCTGCGACGATAAAATAAAGTACAACCCTTCAATCCTAAGTCTGCAAGAGTTAAACCCAGGTTATCCAACACCCTATTTATTCCTCTGTCCAGAGTAAACATGTCGACCTCGTGCCCTCTTTCCTTCAGCGCCTTCTGTACCGTTACGATCATTAATATCTTAACTACATCCAGAGAAGCCAGACCACCTCCAATTACCATAGCATTATCCACTAGGTGGAATTGTTGACCCTGGTAGTTGGGTTCATGGTAGTGGTTAAACCAATAAACCAGGGGATTTTGGTAATAGAGTCCCTTATCGATATAATTGTCGATACCTTCAATCGGCAGCGGACGATCTTTCCAGGCCCCGGTAGCCAGTAATACCGCAGAAAAGCCCCACTCCCGGACAACTTCGGCAAAATCAATATTATCCCCAAGTTTGGCTTTAGGAACAAACTGCACATTGGGATGAGAAAGCTTTTGGTTTATCCTGGACTCTTCTTTATCTCTCAATTTGTCGTGCCATTTGGGCAGCCCATCTTCAATTTTACCATAAGGCAAAATGTTCTGATCAAACACTACTACTCTAAATCCCCGCTTTGCCATCTGGAATGCTGCTTCCGATCCTGCTACAGCACCTCCGAATATTGCCACAAAATGATGGCCAGACTGTTCCATATAAATTTTGGGTTACTAAAGGTTATCTATTTCACTTCCCAGGTATTTCCGCTTTTCAATAATTGATCTACATTTTTATAACTGGCTTTCTCGACACTCGCCTGGTATTGCTGTTCTACCAACTGATCGTAAGTAGGTGCCTTAACCGCGCGAATAATACCCAAAGCCATGGGAAAATGAGGCGGGCTCATGCGAATAAGCATGTTATGTACAGTAGAGTCATGCTGGTAAGCATCGTGTATTAAAATGTCAGACTGGTCAATACCGTTTTCACCGATGGTAACTACCTCTAGCCTAAACCCGTTGAGTCGCAGTCCTTTTTCTCTTTCCTTTCCGAATAACATAGGTTTACCATGCTCAAGGTGCAACTGAAAATCGTCTTTTCCTTCTTTTCCGGTTACTGCTCCATGCGCCTTGTCATTAAAAATTACACAGTTTTGAAGAATCTCTATCAGGCTGGTTCCACTATGCTGTGAGGATTCTACAAAAATTTGGGTCATTAGTTTAGGGTTAGTATCGATGGTTCTGGCAAAAAAGGTACCTCCGGCAGCCAACGCTAATTCGCCGGCACTGAATGGCCTTTCTATTCCACCCATAGGGGTAGATTTGGTGACCTGCCCAAATCGACTGGTTGGACTGTATTGACCTTTAGTAAGCCCATAGATCTCATTATTGAAAAGCAACATGTTAATATCAATATTCCTGCGTATCGCATGAATGAAATGATTCCCACCAATGGCCAAAGCATCGCCGTCGCCGGTTATTTCCCAAACGTTCAATTTGGGGTTGGCTAATTTTACTCCAGTAGCCACCGCCGGAGCGCGACCGTGTATGGTGTGAAAACCATAGGTACTCATATAATATGGAAATCGTGCGGCACACCCAATGCCTGAAATAAAAACGAAATCTTCTTTCTTTTCCGGAATCTGCGGCAAAGCATTTTGAATGGCAGATAGTATGGCATAATCACCACACCCGGGGCACCACCGAACCATCTGGTCACTGGTAAAGTCCTTTTTGGTTAATTTAGGTTGAGGTGCATCAACAGCTTGTTCCGACATTTTCTAGATATTAAGTATGGATTTAATTTTGTCTTTTATTTCCGTAATTGTGAAGGGAAGTCCCTGTACTTTGTTCAATTGCTGGTATTTATATTGGGGGTAAATCTGTCGAAGATATCCAACTAACTGACCTGAGTTCAACTCACCCACCAGGATTTGTTTGTAGTCCCCCAGGATTGCTTCCAGGTTTTTGGGTAACGGATTCAGATAGTTTATATGAACCAATCCTATTGGATGTCCCTCCTTTTCAAGCTCCTTAACTGCAGATAGCATAGATCCAAAGGTACTTCCCCAGCCAACCAGTAGTAATTCTCCTGATTTGGCGCCAATTATTTTCTGTTCCGGGATAAAATTAGCTACCGTTTTCACCTTATCAGCCCTGATATCTATCATTTTCTGATGGTTTTCAGGGTCATAAGAAACATTACCAGTTACATCCTGTTTTTCCAGACCACCAATTCGGTGCTCGTATCCGGCCATCCCCGGAATTACCCAATAGCGGGATTTCTTATCCGGATCCCGTAAATAAGGCTGGTATTCCTGCCCGTTCTCTTTAAATTGCTGTACCTGAATCGGTGGCAGATCGTTAATGTTTGGCAGCTTCCAAGGTTCTGATCCGTTCGCCAGGTAACCGTCTGACAAGAAAATTACCGGAGTCATATGCTCCACAGTAAGCCTGGCAGCTTCAAAAATATATTGAAAGCAGTTGGCGGGTGTACTGGGTGCAATCACAATACAGGGGCTGTCACTGTTTCTGCCGTATAATGCCAGGTTCAGGTCGGCTTGTTCGGTTTTAGTGGGCAGACCGGTCGAAGGACCCCCTCGTTGAACGTCAATGACAATCAATGGAATTTCGGCCATGATCGCCAGACCGATAGCCTCTCCTTTAAGCGCAATTCCGGGCCCGGCAGAGGCGGTAACCCCAAGCTGACCGGCGTAACTGGCTCCAATTGCAGAGCATACTGCCGCGATCTCATCTTCTGCCTGTAAGGTAATAACCCCCAGATTTTTATATTTCGACAATTCATGCAGTATATCCGATGCAGGAGTAATGGGATAGCTTCCGTAAAAAAGTTTCTTACCTACTTTTTCTGCGGCTGCCAATAAGCCCCATGCGGTGGCTTGATTACCGGATATGTGGCGATACAAGCCCGGCTCAATTTTAGCGGGCGGGATCTTATAATTTGAAGCAATTGCCCTAATAGTTATTGCATAGTTAAAACCGGCATCCAGGGCTTTTTTATTAGCCTCTATTAAAACCGGATACTTGCGAAACTTGGACTCCAGGAATTTAACTGTTTCATTACGCGACCTGTCGAATAACCAGTACATCATTCCCAGTGCAAACATATTTTTACAACGGACAATACTTTTATTGTCCAAATCAATGTCTTTTAGGGCGGTTTTCGTTAGTGAGGTAATAGGCGCTTCAATTATCTTATAATCGTCGAGGCTGCCGTCCTCCAGCGGGTTAGTTTCATACCCGGCTTTCTTGATATTTCGGTCTTCGAAGTAATCAGTATCAATAATTATGTTACCTCCTTTTCGCACCCAATCAATATTGGAACGCAGCGCGGCCGGGTTCATGGCAATCAGTACATCGGCACGGTCGCCCGGGGTGTAAATATCTACCTTACCAATTTGCACCTGGAAACCGGAAACTCCCTCTACCGTACCCTGAGGCGCCCTGATTTCGGCGGGGAAATCAGGGAAAGTTGCCAGGTCATTGCCTAGCATGGCAGATGTGTATGTGAATTGAGAACCAGTAAGCTGCATGCCGTCCCCGGAATCGCCGGCAAAACGGATCACCACCTTATCTAGTTCTACAGGACTTGTCTTTGACATTGAAAATTAAGTAAAATCAAATATGAATATAACTACAAATTGCTAATAATCGGAACCTGGGACCCAACCATTAATCAAAAGTATGAAATCCTGCGAACAATAATCTTACTCCACCAGCCGAAATGATAATTCACTCAGTATTTAGTCAATAATTCAGGACATTTTACAATTGAACAGCCGTGAAAATAAAAATATTGGACATATTTGGTGTAAAGGTTAGTAATGTCAGTAATTTCTTCAGCGCCAATCGGCATCTTCGATAGTGGCATCGGTGGGCTTACGGTGGCCAGGGCAGTAAAAGCTGAACTACCGGGAGAGCAGGTGGTGTATTTTGGAGACACGGCACATCTTCCCTATGGAGATAAATCCACCGCAGCCATACAGGCTTACTCCATTAAGATAACCCAGATGCTACTGGAAAAAGGATGCAAACTGATCCTGATAGCCTGTAATTCAGCCAGCGCAGCGGGATATGATCTGGTCACGGAGTATGTTGGAACAAGGGCCAAAGTGCTAAACGTGATTGACCCGGTAGTCGATTACCTCAGAGAGCACTTTGCTCATAAAAGGGTAGGGCTTATCGGTACCAAGCAGACCGTCAACTCGAAGGTCTATGAACAAAAAATCGCGGCGTTAAATCAGGGTATAGTCTTAAAATCCCTCGCCACTCCACTATTGGTTCCAATTATAGAAGAAGGATTTACCAAAGGAGAAATATCTTCAAAAATAATCCACAAATATTTGAATGATCCGGAGTTGGCGGACCTTGAAGCCTTAATATTGGGGTGTACCCACTACCCATTGATTAAAGAGGCTATATCTAACTATTATACTGAAAACGTAGAAGTTATTGACAGTTCTGAAATCGTGGCAAAAGCGTTAAAAGCTTATCTTAGCTTCAATAACCTGCACAATCGTGGAGAAACTAAACCCGACCACTTCCTGGTTTCAGATTTTACGGATTCTTTTGAAGCCTCTACCAGAATGTTTTTTGGCAGATCTATTCACCTGGAACTGGTTCAGTTAGTGAGTTAGTGAGTTGGTGAGTTGGTAATACCCTTAAACAATCATTCGATTCAGGGAGCCAACTTATCACAAATTCACTAATATTTTTACTAACTTTGTGGTGTTAATATCCTTCCTATGAGCGATGCTATAAAGCACGAATGCGGTATTGCGTTGATTCGCCTGCGTAAACCCCTACAGTATTATATAGAGAAATACGACACTCCATTATATGCTGTTAAAAAACTGTACCTGTTGATGGAGAAGCAACACAACAGAGGCCAAGACGGTGCAGGAGTGGCGAATATTAAACTGGATATGGCCCCAGGTAAGCGATACATCAGTAGATACAGGTCAGTAAAAGCCCAACCAATTCTTGATGTATTCTCCAAACTTGAAAGAAAATTTGAAAAATCCAGAGTTGAAGGCGGGGATAAGTTTTATCATGCCAAGTGGCTGCAAGCCAACTGTGCTTTTAGCGGCGAGGTCTGGATGGGGCACTTGCGTTACGGAACACATGGTGGTAATAAAATAGAGAACTGCCACCCAATGCTTAGACAGAATAATTGGCGGAGCAGAAACCTGGTGCTTGCTGGCAATTTCAACATGACCAACCTGGATGAATTATTCGATACCCTGGTCAACATAGGTCAGCATCCTAAGGAAAAAGTGGATACGGTCACCGTACTGGAGAAAATCGGCCATTTTCTGGATGAGGAGAATCAACGGCTGTTCGACGCAAACAAGGAAGAACTTTCCAATCAGGAAATATCTGAAAAAATTGAACTTGAACTAAACCTACAACGGGTCCTGCAGCGATCATGTAAGGATTTCGATGGTGGCTACGCCATGGTAGGAATGATCGGGAACGGTGCCAGTTTCGTGGTCAGGGATCCGGTAGGGATTCGTCCGGCCTATTACTATGCAGATGATGAAGTGATTGTAGCGGCTTCCGAAAAACCGGCCATTAAAACGGCATTCAACGTCGATTACAGTGAAATTCTGGAAATCGAGGCCGGAAAGGCGTTGATTATCAACAAACAGGGAGCCTATGGAACCTATGAGATAACCAAGCCACAGGAGAAAAAATCCTGCAGTTTTGAAAGGATTTATTTTAGCCGCGGCTCCGACCCTGATATTTACAATGAGCGAAAAGACCTTGGAAGATTCCTGGTCCCACCAATTCTGAGATCAATAAACTTCGATCTGAAGAATACAGTATTTTCATATATACCGAATACTGCAGAAACTGCATTCCTGGGAATGATCAAGGGTTTGGAGACTTTTCTTGCGGACAAACGCAAAGAAGTAATTCTGGAATCTAAACCGCATATGGATTCTATTGAAGATATCCTGAATTTTCGGCCAAGAATTGAAAAACTGGTACTGAAGGATGCAAAACTGCGCACATTTATTACTGACGATGTTCATCGGGATGACCTGGTAGCCCACGTTTACGATACTACCTATGAAGTTATCCGAAAGCAGAAAGACACTGTGGTTGTGATTGATGACTCTATAGTAAGAGGGACTACACTGGAAGTAAGTATTCTGGCGATGCTGATGCGATTGGAACCTAAGAAAATCGTGATAGTATCCTCAGCTCCTCAAATCAGATACCCTGACTGTTACGGTATCGATATGTCAAGGATGAAAGACTTTATTGCTTTCAGGGCGGTGATGGAACTGTTGGAAGACAACAATATGGAGTCGCTGATTGAACAAGTTTATCAGAAATGTGCCGGCGTTAACAGTGCTAAGGATAACTACGTTAAAGAGCTTTACCAGCCATTCAAATATGAAGAGTTATCCCAAAAAATTGCTCAAATGATATCGTCCAGGTATTCGGGGATTGAGGTAGAGGTTATATACCAGACAGTGGAAGATCTCAACAAAGCCATTCCCAAGCACCTGGGAGACTGGTACTTCACCGGTAACTATCCCACACCCGGCGGAAACCGGGTCGTAAACCAGGCTTTTGTAAATTATATGCAAGGCAAGACTGTAAGGGCCTATTGATAGTTTGATTACAACAATCAACCTCAGACAGCGAAACTTTCTCCGCACCCGCAGGTCCTGCTGGCATTAGGGTTTACAAACTGAAACCCTTTACCGTTGAGACCATCTGAAAAGTCCAGTGTAGTTCCTAATAAGTACAAGATACTTTTTTTATCCACTAGAATTTTCACCTGATTGTCTTCAAAGATCTCATCCGTTTCCAGTATTTTATCAAAACTCAGGTTGTACATTAACCCGCTGCAACCTCCTCCGGTTACAGATACCCTCAGGTGTTTGTTATCGTTAGAATCTACCTGTTTTAATTCAACAATTCTATTTTTAGCCTTTTCGGTTACTTTTATCATAATTTCTCTCCTTTTTAAGTTACCGGGTTTAATACCACACTAAACACAGTAATGGTGTTCATATCCCGACCGTAATAAAGTTTGTCCAAAGCATCATGAATATGTTTGGCGCTGAAATAGGATGTGTGCAGTTCCTGGTCTCCTCTGGTGTTCCACTGAATGGTGTATGAACTTTCTTCTTCCTTATAAGTCTTGACATAGGCCAACATGCGCTTTAAAGCGTCCACTTTATCAAACCCCACTACCGAATGAAATAGAAAAGACTGATTATGCCTGGGATTGACCGTTATAAGGTCCAGTTTAACATTTTCTTTATCCCTTGAGAATTCAAATACCAGTCCATTTCCTTTCAAACCCAGGTGCTGTTCAATTTGCTCCTGAATCTGTGAAGCCTCTACGTGTACGTCTGTGGTAAAATCCATAATTCAGCAATCATTAATGGTGGCCAATTTCCTATAGAAAACTTTATATGCTCCATAAAAGTTTCGACCTTGCAAAGTTAATAATTTATTAAACAAGTTAAGTATTATGCTAAAACTGGAGCATCTTGGATTTGCGGTTAGCAATCTGGAGGAGGCTAACGAATTATACACCCGGTTACTGGGATCTGGTCCGTATAAGCATGAATCAGTACCAGCTGAAAAAGTGACTACCTCATTTTTTAAAGTCGGGCAGGTAAAACTTGAACTACTCGAAGCAACCACCGAGGACAGCGCCATTGCTGGCTTTATCCAAAAAAGAGGGGAGGGTTTGCATCATGTGGCTTTCGAAGTACAGGATATATTTCAGGAATCAGCACGCCTGCGGAAACAAGGTTTCGAAATTCTATACCCGGAACCCCGGCAGGGAGCCGATAATAAATTAGTTAACTTTGTACATCCTAAATCGGCTGGAGGAGTCTTGATTGAATTGTGCCAGGAGATACAGTAATTTGTTATGTGCAATTGTAATGCAGGTTCTTCCATCTTTTCTCTAATCATTGAAATTTTGTATCATCCAGAAAGCAGAACCAATGTCAGATAGTAATTCAGAACCCTCCAGAACCGAGTTGGACAACCTGGGAGAATTTAAACTTATTGAACACCTAGCCAGCCAATTTACCCAGAAGCAGCAGTCAACCTTATTAGGAATCGGTGATGATGCCGCGGTACTTATACCCGATGCTAATTGCAACTTGCTGGTAACCTCCGATATGTTGTTGGAGGGGGTTCATTTCGATCTTTCCTATACTCCATTGAAGCACCTGGGATATAAGGCAATAGCAGTTAACATTTCTGATATCGCAGCAATGAACGGAATATGCACCCAGGTAACGGTGAATATTGGATTGAGTAACCGATTTTCATTGGAAGCAATTGACGCATTATATGAAGGTATCCAAATGGCTTGTTCACATTATCAATGTGACCTGGTGGGTGGAGATACCACCTCCAGCGTCACCGGTCTAATAATCTCGGTAACTGCCCTTGGATATGTGGGAAATGATCGCCTGGTGAAGCGAAGTGGAGCCAAGCATAACGATTTGATCTGTGTAAGTGGCGACCTGGGTGCGGCTTACCTGGGTTTGCAGGTGTTGGAGCGTGAGAAGCAGGTATTCCTTGCTAACTCGGAAATGCAACCTCAGTTGGATCAATATGAGTACATCGTAAGCAGGCAATTGAAAGCTGAAGCACGTACCGACGTTGTAACCTGGTTCCATGAACAAGGGATTGTACCTACTGCAATGATTGATGTTTCGGACGGCCTGGCTTCAGACCTGCTGCACATTTGTAAGCAATCAGTAGTTGGTGCCAGGGTGTATGAGGATCGCCTACCAATAGAGGCAGCTACCAAAGATGCCGCTCTGGAATTCAATCTGAATCCGGGCACCGTCACTTTGCATGGTGGAGAGGATTATGAACTGTTGTTTACTGTTGATCAAAAACACCATCAATCTATCGAAAATCAGCAGGGGATATCGGTTATAGGTCATATAACAGATACTGGCCAGGGGGCTGAACTGGTAACGGCATCCGAGGAGATTGTGCCGTTGGAGGCTCAGGGATGGAGGCACTTTTGATCTTAGATCTAAGAGCTAAGATCTAAGATCTAAACCTCAGCTGTCCTCAGGGTAGGGGACAAACAGGAAATTAGTGAACTCCATATCAACCACAAAAAGGCAACAGAATTCGTCAGGATCTTTATAGGTTTTTTTGAACTCATCTGGTTGATCCATAAGTTTTCTCTGAACGAACTCGTCTAAAAATGTGGCAAAATAGTGCCAGTCTGTTTCAGCTTCGTTTCGATCAATCAGCAGTTGGCCAATGGCCTGGTCGGTTTTACATATAGGAAATATAGGGTAATCTGAAAAACCTCTTTTACGGATCTGATAACTTGTTTCTTTCAGGGTTTCAGCCACTTTTACAAAATCCTGAGATATGGTTCCCAGGTATTTGCCATCCAGTTCCGGGTCATTGCCTTGGCTAATCATCGCTTTTTATTTCAAGTAATACCACACTTTCTACATGATGAGTATGCGGGAACATATCCACCGGCTGTACTGCCATAATTTGATAATTTTCCACCAAAAGAGCAATATCCCGCGCCTGGGTTGCCGGATTGCAACTCACATAAATGATCTTTTTAGGTGATATGCGGATTATTTTTTCCACCACCTCCTGGTGCATGCCCGACCTTGGAGGATCAGTGATCAGCACATCAGGCGTACCATGCCGGGTTATAAGTTCACTGCTTAACAGTTCCCTGGTATCTCCCGCGTAAAAGTAACTATTGGCAATATCATTTATTCCTGCATTCACCCTGGCATCTTCAATAGCTTCAGGGACTTGCTCTATTCCGACCACTGTCCTGGCCAGAGATGCCAGAAACAGCGCAATGGTACCAGTTCCGGTGTATAAATCGTATACTATTTCCTTACCAAACAAGCCTGCAAAATCTCTTACCAACTGGTACATCAGGTAAGCCTGCCTGCTATTGGTTTGATAGAAAGATTTCGGTCCTATCCTGAATTGCAGGTCCCCCATGGATTCAGTAATAAATTCAACACCGGAATGCAATTGCACCGGAAGATCAAAGAAAGTTTCATTACCCTTGCTATTGATCACATATTGTAAAGAGGTTATTTGCGGGAAAGATTCCCGCAAATGGTCCAGTATTTTTCCAAGTTCAGCGCGGTCTTCAGCGACCTGCAGGATTACCATTAATTCACCAATACTGGAGTTGCGAATTATCAGGTTACGCAGGAATCCCTGCTTTTTCTGGATATCAAAAAAATTAAGATCATGCTTGAAAGCAAATGCTCTAACACTGTTTCGAATGGTATTGGAAGGCTCGTCCTGTAGGGAACAATGTTGTATGTCTACGATTTTGTCATATAAACCTGGTTTGTGAAACCCAACTCCATTGCGATTGAAGGTAACATCCGATTGAATCTCTTCCGGTTCCAGCCAACGTTTGTTTGAGAAAGTGAATTCAAGCCTATTGCGATAAAACCTGGTATCAGGAGATGCCAGCGTCTGGTTGACTTCCGGAAGGCTAAGCCTGCCGATTCGCTCCAGACTGTCAATTACCTGCTTACGTTTAAATTCCAACTGGTGCTTATAGTCAATATGCTGCCATTTGCACCCACCACAAGTGCCAAAATGATGGCAAAACGGATCTGCTCGCAGCTCAGACCGGTGATGGAAATGTTCCGGCACCGCTTCCAGGTAGTTCCGTTTTTTACGGGTAATTCGAATATCGACCACGTCTCCGGGTGCCACGCCCCCCACAAAAATCACCCTGTTATTCCATCGTGCTACACACTTCCCGTCGGAAGCTGCATCTTCGATGGTAATATTGTTGACTATCTGATTCTTTAATTTCCGACTCATTATGAGGCGCCAAATTTAACTAAAACGTCTGCCAGATGGTATAATTGCTGGATATTATTGCATATATTTATAATATGGCAAGACGGCTGCTTATCACATTATTGGTACTTTACGGTAGTTCCCATGCTCTTTGGAGTACACATATTGTTGGCGGTGAATTTGAGCTAATACACGTGACCGATTTTCAATACCGTCTCAACCTGATACTGTATTTTGACCAGGTAAATGGAAATCCGGGGGCAGAAGACCAACTGGTTTTTCCATATATATTCAGGACCAGCGACAATGCCTTCATGGACTCGGTAACGCTGACAAATACCAGCACTTCATTAGTTCCCTATACCCAACCAAATTGTGCCATCGGTGACCTGGTTACCCGCCGAATACTGTATACATCTCTGGTTGAACTGTCGCCAACCATTTATGATGATCCGGGGGGTTATTATATAGCCTGGGAAAGATGCTGTCGCAACAACTTTGTCAGCAATATCAACTACTTTGGACAGATCAATACGGTTGGACAGACCTTTTTGCTACAGTTTCCCCCGGTAATAAAGGATGATCTACCTTTCGTGAATTCTACCCCGGCTTTGTTTCCTCCGCTTAGGGATTACGGTTGCGTAGGCAAACCATTTTATACCGAATTTGGAGGTACGGACCTTGATGGTGATTCTCTGGTTTACTCATTGGTGGATCCATTGGACTCATCGACTGATGATGCGGTCCCAGCCATTACTACTGCTCCTTATGCCACCATACCCTGGGTAGTTGGTATTGATGTAAATAATATGGTTCCTGGAGTTCCGCCTTTACAGGTTAACAGCCAAGGGTTAATTACTGTAACACCAAATACCAGGGGGTTGTTTGTGTTCGCCATGAAGGTTGAAGAATTTCGGGAAGGAGTTAAAATTGGCGAGGTACGTCGTGATTTTCAGATGCTGGTGGTTGATGGCTGTGATTTCAGCGTTCCACCAACCGTGTTTGCAACCAAAACGGGAAGTGAAGATCAACTGAATGCACAGGATACACTAAGATTTTCTTATGATGAAGCCAAGTGTCTCAACTTGTTTGTAACAGACCCGGATCCCAATGAAATGATCCGTTTCCAGGCAATACCGGTCAATTTCTCAGGACCATTAGCAGCTAATTTTGAATTTCCGCAGGGTGTTATTGATGATTTCAATGATACTTTAAAAGTAGAAGTCTGCCTGCCCGACTGTCCCCCTGACGAGTCCGGGTTGATGATTGTTGATTTATTGGCATTGGACGATGCATGTGCCGTTCCATTAATAGATACCACCAGGATCACTGTTATTATCGAACCTCCGCCAAATACCAGGGCAACTATCGACCCTAAAAAGGTAACTCATGTAATTACCAGTGAATCTGAGTTTTACGAACTAATAATTAACGGATCGGACCTGGATGGAGATGAATTGATCCTGGATATTATTCCCCTGGGGTTTAGTTTGGCGGATTATGGGATGTCTTTTTCCGATTTCGTAAGCAGTCCGGGAGCGCTTACTACAACATTTGCCTGGGATGCGGACTGTCGCCGATTTGATTTTTCCGATCGCAACACCTTTAGCCTTTGGGCAGTAATTGACGATGAAGACCAGTGTCTTTTTAGTGATCCCGATACGCTTGAATTAAACCTGGTCTTCGAACTGCCACCCAACAGAAAACCTGAAATTACTTTTGAAAATGCAGTTGACAACTTCCTGAGTGTTGATGTCAATATGTCGATATCCATGCGCATTCTGGGTTTCGACCCTGACGCGGATTCTATTTTTCTGGATTTGGTGCAGGAAGAAGGAATGCTCCCGGCGGGAGTTTCTTTTGTACCCGTTTCAGGAGTAGGTAACATTTCAACCACGTTCTCCTGGACCCCCAGTTGTGCTGAGGTAGTAGCAAACGATGGCAGCGGTACTTTCAATTTCAAGTTTCTGGTGGCAGATAATAATTGTTTGAATAATCAGACAGATACCATTGACCTGGAGATCGAAGTACGTGACGGGACGGTGGACCTTGAAAACATACAGCCCGGGAATGTTTTCACTCCGTTAAATGGTGACCGGTATAATCCGGTTTACTTTGTAGAGGATCTGCCTCCCGGGAATTGTCAGGATCAGTTTGAAGGGGTAACAATATATAACCGGTGGGGACGGCCAGTATTCGAAGATGACCAGCTGGATTTTAAATGGGATGGTTCGAGTGTTCCTCCGGGGGTTTATTACTACCTGATAAAATATACGCAATCGGAGATAAAGGGCTATGTTTCTGTGCTTGATCGCCAGGAAGGGGCGCAATAGAATTTAAAATCCCACACCCAAACGTACACCGCTGCGTTGATGCATTCCAGCCTGCCAGCTGTGGAAGTAATCCACTCTGATAATTTTGAAAATATGCTCAATCCCCAAACCCACCTCCCAATAGCTTTTACTTTCAACGGTATGCAGATAATTTAAAGCCGACACCGCCTGGATTTTAGTCTGCCGCAACAAAGGAATTTTATTAAATATAAACCCGTTGAAGTGGTGCTCGTAATGTCCCTGGAAATAGGGTTTAATGGTGCTATAATAGTAGTAGTCCAGCAGTTGAAAGTTACCTAACTTGAAATGCCCGAATATGGTTCGGTTTCCATTGAAATGCTTAAAATCAACGAAACTAACACTGTCTTTATTCAGGAAACCCCCTGCTTCCATCGAAATATGTCCTGCACCAACCATTCCCAGTTTAAAATCATGACTTACACCACCGTTTAGTCGTTGATACTGCAGATCAGCGCCCAGTACATCCGGAATCGCGGCCTGAAATTCCAACCACAATGAAGGGTAAGTGGTTTTGGTGATGAATTTCCTATAGGGCCTGCGGATGTATTTTTGGCCGGGTTGCCATCTAATTCGGGCATTGAGTAAAAAGACCTGATGTTTTTCGAATGAGGTACTTTCAAGCTCCTGGTTGTCCGGAAAGTTCGGAGTAAACGCTCTTTCTGTTCTATCCCTGAAAGTATAATCAGTAGTGTTCTCCAGGGGGTTTCTCTGGGCCCATTCCAGAATCCCTGTGAGGTATAGTCCATTAGTTATTTCCAGATGATGTCTCAATGTAAAGTGTAGCTTTTCAAAAATTTTGAGATAGTTTTTCTCCAGAAATAACGTGTACAAGGAATTGTCAATTGGTTGCAACGGACTATCTTCATTTAGCTGTTCGATGAACCTGCCACCTGAAAAACCAATTGAAGCAAATTGCATAGGGTTGTAGTAGTACCGAAAATTCAAACGTGCGTTGAATCGTTGGTTACTGAAACCATATCTTAGTTCCGGACTAATCCGGTAGTAGCTGAAATCTTCGAAACGCCTGGTAAAGCTCGACCTGAAATAGGGAACAAAACCCTCCACAGTATTGTACTGCAGCATCTGGATCAAAGGAGGAAAATTCCAGGACCTCTGATGAAAACTATTTTGAATGGTTTTTCCGGTTATCAGAATATTTACCGGAGTTATTTTGTTGCTTTTACGATCAACGGAATCCTGATACGGCTTACTGTCTTTTACAATTTGTAAGCTGTCCTTTATATGGTAGTCAGCTATTTCATCAATAGTAAGTGGGATTGGCCTGATATTATTCCAATAGCTGCTATCTTTCTGGTTGGATTTTGGTTCAACTTTTACAATTTCGTTAGAAAAATGACCTTTGTTAAAGCCGAGATTTACCTGGTAATCACGGTAAACTCCCACGAAGTAACCGTACCCTTTAAACCCAAAAGCGTTCAGTAGAAAGTCGAATTGCTGCGTCAGCACCATCCATACTTCCTTGTTATCAGGGGTTGTCACCGGAGCCATCACCTGACGAACACTGAGACTATCCACAAATTCTATCTGGTGGGTTTTCGTGAGTAAAAGATTCAAACTGTGGATTCTCCAGGTACCGTCTATTATGTAGATCTCACCTGAAAACGAAGGGTCGTGGTCTCTTCTGGGAATGACTTTTATTTTGTTCAGTACCCTGCCATTTTCCCTGGTAGTCCCCAGAAGTTCATACCGATAGAACAGCTGGGCATTTTCTGCAATAGGTGAAATGAAACTTCTCTCACTTAAACCTTCGGCATAAATTTGATTTTCGTAGAAGTTGATCAGCATGTCAGATGCCTGATTAAAGCTGAAGGCACGGTTATCTCCGCTGACCTTGCTACTGATCACCCGTTCTTTTACTTTATTAGGTTGTTCAAAACTAAATTGTGATACACTTTCGGACAGGTAAACGATACCTGTATCCACTGCTATAGGTATTCCTAATACAGTTCCTGGTACCTGATCCAGACGCTGCATGCCTTTGATGTACACCTCACACCGGTAATCAGCGGTTTCTGAAAGATGCTTTTTGCGGTTAGCAATAGCCTTTCTGATAATGGCATAAGCGGGGTCTTCAGACTGGGCAGACACCACCACAGCATCCAATTCGACCAATTCGGGAATCATTTCAACATCGAGCTGAATTACCCCGGAGTCTCTATTAACGGTTCTTTCCTCAGTTCGATAACCAACATACTGGAAAACCAGGTTATTAGTGTTCTCTGTAAGTTCAAGGGTATAATAGCCCAGTGCATTGGATGTAGTGCCGTTCGTGGTATTTTTTTGATGTATGGTGGCGAACCCCAGGCCCGAACCATTTTCATCAGTAACCTTTCCTTCAACTTTAAATGACTGTGCAAAGAGCGGAATGCCGGCCAGTGAAAGCACCATCCAGATCAAGGTAGAGTATAAAAGTAAGCGGTATTTCATGCGAAGGTGCCAAGGGCCGATTCCCCTGTCAAATCTAAATATTTAGTTAGATTTGGGGCACAGATAAACATTAAAATGCAGGATAAAGTTGTAGTGATAACAGGTGGCAGTTCCGGTATTGGTAAAGCACTGGCCCATCAGTTTGGTAAACATGGATCCAAAATACTGATCACCGGCCGTCGTGAGCAGCCGTTACTTGAGGCCGCTAACAGCTTGAGATCCCATGGGATAAACGTGACTACTATGGTTGCGGATGTTAGCAAAGAATCAGATAACCAGCAAATGGCACAGTTGGCCACTGAACAATACGGCGGGATTGACATCCTGATAAATAATGCCGGCATTTCAATGCGCGCCTTATTTGAAGAAGTTGACCTGGGGGTAATCCGACAGGTGATGGACATAAATTTTTACGGATCTGTATTTGCCACTAAGTATTGCCTGCCGTCCATCATTCAGCGACAAGGCTCAGTAGTGGGAATTTCTTCCATCGCCGGCTACAGGGGGTTGCCGGGCCGGGTAGGGTACTCAGCTTCGAAATTCGCACTCCAGGGTTTCCTGGAATCACTGCGCACTGAGATGCTGCCTAAACAGGTACATGTA
>BQJT01000044.1 GCA_021604845.1 Cyclobacteriaceae bacterium | reverse complement strand
CTAGTCCGAGACCTCCTCCAAACAGGTATTTATTGGAAAGTTCCGTGTTTTCTGGATCGGTAAATTGGTTACCCACATAACCGGAATCAAAAAAGGTTTTCAAATAGATAGCAAAGGGTATGGTTTGGAATTGTGGTATCGGGATACTTTTTATGTGCTGCTGTCTTGAGAATAGAAGTTTCTTAAAAGTGATTTTTTGAATTAGATAATTCTGGCCTTCTACCACATACAATTCATAGCCTCTGATATCGTCCGGCCGGTAGCCAATGGCCTCAGTGTTATTATATGCCTGACGTTTTGGAAAACTGGCCACCCCGGTTACCCTGCTGCTGAGAAAAAAGTTATTCTTTAAAGGGAAATATTGGGCATAACTGGCCCTCAGGCTAAATCGATTCAGGTCATCAAAGACACCCAATCCATTCTTCTCAGCTTCTAATGAGAGTACATGTCCACTTAAAGGGTAAGCAATGTAATCACGAAGATCCCGGGTGAATAAATAGCTTAAGGTAAAATATCGTTGCAACGTTTCGCCTCGTAAGAAATAGTTTGGGTTTAAATAAGCTACGGTGTCGTGAATACTGCTGTGATTGAATCCGAAAGTAAAGAAATGCCGGTTGTAAAAAGAGTATCTGTGGGTCCAGGTAAGGCTGGTGGTAATTGATTTTTTCAGGATATCCTCGTATTCAAGAAACGTTTGTTTGTTTTCGGTGGACCTGTAGGCCAGATTTTTTTGATCCCGGTAGGCAAAATCAAATATCATCCCATTCCTTTGCCTCTGGTCAAAGAACGGAACTATGTAGTTAACCGCCAGGGTTTTGGAAAAACCGAATTGCCCGATCAGCCGCAATGTTTCCCGTCGTCCTCTAAAGTTATATTGGGTTAGTCTTACGCCGTAATTCACCCTTGACAAGTCCCGTTCCTGATTAACCCACCATTCATTGAAACT
Source organism: Cyclobacteriaceae bacterium (assembly GCA_021604845.1). GTDB lineage: Bacteria > Bacteroidota > Bacteroidia > Cytophagales > Cyclobacteriaceae > SZUA-3. Next base: position 25,100 of record BQJT01000044.1, on the reverse strand, counting down.
GCGGTCAGCCAGCTTGAATATTGGTGCTGGGAAGAAATACCACCGTTCCTCCACCTGTACCACCAAGTCAATTACTTCTTCGGAGCGCTCCACCGTTTGAACGTCTACATCAAGAAATAGCCTGGTATTTATTAGTTTTTCAATGTCCTTCTGAAGGATCAGGGGCAGGTCTATCTTCGAAAATGTTGCACCTGGTTTCAGGGTTAATTCACGAAGAATGATCTTCTCCTTGGTTTTCCGGTTTCCAGTGATAAATACATTCCCGACTACAACTTGTTTAAACTGACTGGAATCGATCGCGATAGAAGATTCACCGGATTTAGCCAAAACGGGGTCGCTGTCGACAGGTTGGGCGAATAAACACCCTGCTGTGACCATTAAAAGCGATACCAGTAAAAATTTTTGACCGTACAAATGTATAATATCGTATCCTAGTGATTTTAAAGCTAGTTGTTATTAAAGTCGAAATAAACCGAAATGGTTTCCAAATATCACATTAACCTAAGTTTGCTTAAGTTAGTAGCATTATTCCAAGAGAAATTGCATAATTCCCAGTTAGTTTGGACCAAATCGAACTGCAATTTATGTATGTTTAAGATCATGAAGAAATGGGTGCGAAATATTTTTATCCTGCCAATACTACTTTACCAGAGTATCATTTCTCCATTCTTTCCGGCCTCCTGCCGGTTTACACCTACCTGTTCTCAGTATGCCAAGCAGGCTATTCTCAAACATGGGATCCTGCAGGGTGCCGGGCTGGCATTGAGAAGAATTTTCCGTTGCCATCCGTGGGGCGGTAACGGCTATGACCCGGTTCCCTGACTCTTTTGTTTATTTAATACCCTGAAAATCAATATCACACCTGCAATTATTAGTGGAATGCTCAACCATTGACCCATATTCAATGGTAGCTCATCTTCGAAAGTTTCCTGATTTTCCTTAAAGAACTCGTAAAAGAACCTGAGGCCAAATAATATGATAAGGAATATGCTAAACAACAATCCTTCGGGAGTTCCGGCTTTTTTCCGACTCCAGATATAAAGCAGTAATGCGAAGAGCAAAAAACTTGAAATCGATTCATAAAGCTGAGCAGGGTGCCTGGGGATACCTTCTATCATAACTTTAGCAGCCAGGCCTTGCCCCGGTTTGGGTATTAAACTATAATCAAGAGGATCAGTAGCTGAATATATAATATGCGAAATGGCCCTGGAACTGACACTTGATAAAATGTTCGGCAATCTTTGATTCATATATCCATTTGCCTGTTCTTCATCAACCGCCGGGTCGAACTCAATAATCAACGATACCGGTGCATTCATACCGGTAGTATCTTCCTGGTTTCTCGGTTTTGATGCCTCCGCATTGGTAATATACTGATCGGATTCAATCGCTTCTTCCAAGGCCCTGGTGAATACCACACCATTACTACTCTCTGTGGGCAATCCTACTATTTCAGAATTAATGAAGTTCCCAAACCTTATGAAGGATCCGGCCAACGCAACAATGATCACCACCCGGTCCACTACCCATAAGTATGATTGCCCGGACTTCTTTTTGGAGTATAGGTAAATTCCTGTAAGTATGCCTGCAGCTGCCCCATGACTGGCCAGCCCTCCTTCCCAAACTTTCAGAATGTCCAGTGGGTTTGATAGGTAATAACCCGGATCGTAGAACAAACAATGGCCAAGACGGGCTCCTACCACGGTAGCAATTACCATGTACAAAGTCAAAGTTTCAACGTCCTGTCGAGGCTTATTTTCTGATTTAAAGATGTAGAACATTATTTGCTGCCCAATAATAAAACCCATTGCAAACAACAAACCATACCAGACAATAGGATGGTCATTGAAAGGCAGTCTGAAAATCTCCTTATTAGGATCCCAAACTATGTAGTTCAAAACGGAAATAAAGTTGATCATGTGCGATTCGAAAGTTCTTTGTTAGGCCGGAGTTGTTCCAACTCGTTGATTTCCTGGGTAAAACCAGCTGACAAAATTGGAAAGCGACACCAGGTTTTTGGGTCAATATTAAATTCATCAAGATGAAAGGAGGGGGCGATACGCTCTCTTTTCCATTGATTTTTAGACCAAAGTCTAAAGAATTTAGCAATATATCCCGCCAGGGTTTCAACTGGCGCGATGTTTTTAGATTGTAGATTCTGAAATACTTCCAATGGGCTAAGATGGTCTTTGATTGCCAATCGTTCAATCTCCACGATAATATCGTATGGCATTAGGTCTGCTTCATCAGTCTGATGCAATTCCAGTGGGCGCAGTTCTGCGGTTGGTTGCAACTGGTTTACCGCCGACAGCGATTTATATCCGAGGTGCTTTTCTGCCCAGACCAGCCACTGAAGAATAAATTTTTTATCAATAGCAGCTATTGGTGCGATACTACCGCAGGTATCCCCATCCATGGTCGCATAACCAACATCTCCTTCGCTTCGATTTGAGGTACTGATCAACAGGGCATTTTTAATATTGGCCAGCATCCAAATGGCCGGTGCCCTGGTCCGCGCCTGGATGTTTTGAAGGGCGGTATCATCCAGCTCCCAAACAAGGTTTCTTCCTAATACTTCTTCAACTTTCTTAGAGTAGCTATTCACTTCCTGGTCGATATTCCAATGGTGGAAGCCGGCGCCAAGTTCCTGTGACAGACTAATGGCAGAAGCCAGGGTCTTTTCAGAGCTATTCTCGGTGCTCTGATATACACAAGTAAGTAATTCTCTGGTAAGTACTTTCGTGATTTCCTGATTCTCCGAAAATTCACTGTCTGTGCTTATCCCGAGTGCTTCTAAAAAGGATTGTTCTCCAAGTTGATCAAGACCTCTGCGGATCATTTCAGCAACCAAAACCGCACAGGTTGAGGAGTCGGCCCCGCCACTTAATGACAAAACGAAACCCTTGCTCCGACTTTTTCTTAAGTAATCGAAAAGTGCCAGAGTCACTGCCTTGGTGAATTCCTCATTCAGATCGCTATCGTCGTTTTTTAGTTCTGCTGTACTTTTCCCGGGATCTTTAAAGTTTACCGTGGCACAAGTGAGGTTAACTGGTTGAAAAGATAACTTAACATTCCTTTGTAATAGTTTTCCCTGTTGGGCGATAAATATGTCGCCGTCAAAGATCATTCGCCCTGATTCGTTACCCAGCAAGTTGCTGTACAGGTAGACACAATTGAATTTGCGAGAGCTCTCTGTGACAAGATTTTCGCGAAATGCTGACTTATAAAAAGCAAAATGGCTGGCAGATGGATTAAGTACCAGCTGGACACCTCTTTTGAATAGGCTACCACCCGGTCGCAGGTCTCCCGACCATGCATCCTCACATATCTCAAATCCAATCTCAATATTATGCACCTCATACAACTGGTCTCCAAAAGGATACCACTTGCCCTGGTATTTCAGGCGTTCAAGCCTGCCCGGTGTCCATCCAGTAAACCATCTCGGTTCGTAATGCACCCCTTCTTTTGCCAGCTGTTGCTTTGGGATAAAACCTAGTATTTCTTTATGGTGGATCAGGCAGGCACAATTGTACAGCGTGTCATCAAACCAGACAGGTAGTCCTACTGAAACAGTGATATCATCGCACCATTCGGAAATTTGCTCCAGGTAGCTGAGGGCTTTAGCTGGCAGCCACCTACTAAGGAACAGGTCTTCACAACCGTAACCGGTTATGCACAATTCAGGTAAGCATAAAATATCCACGGACTCCGACTGCGCTGCTGAGATTGCTTGCTTAATATTCTTAAGATTGTTATCCCAATCCAATGGGGTTTGATTCAATGCTGCACCCGCGAGTTTGATACTGGTCATGGCTTAGGATCGTGGCTACGAAAGTAATTAATTAATCCCACTTAGAGTAGTTCTAGTTTTTGACAGGCTTCCAGCGCTGCGTTCTGTTCTGCCCTCTTTTTGGAGGTTCCTTTGCCGGTTGAAATCCGCTCCTGATCAATAATCAAAGAAACTTCAAACAAGTTGGCATTGTTCCCGTCAACTTCATCAAATGACTCAAATAAAATCTCTTTATTTTCCTTTTGAGCCCATTCAATGATCTTACTTTTATAATTGCTATCTGTATGTATTATTTTTTGCAGGTCAAGATGGTCCTGTACTATTCTTTTCAAAATGAATCCCTTGCAAAATGTGTAACCCCGGTCCAGATAAACTGCTCCGATCAAAGCTTCCAGTGCATTGCCGTAAATGGAGTTTTTCCGTTTCTTATGATTCTTATCCTGTAATTCCACCAGTTCAGTGATACCGATCTTTAAGGCAAGTTTGTTTAAAGTAGCCCGTCTAACGATACGTGACCTGATTTCCGTGAGAAAACCTTCATTTTCATAAGGAAACTTCTTAAAGAGAAATTCAGCAATCACCATATTAAGGATTGCATCTCCTAGAAATTCCAGCCGTTCATTGCTAACCCTAAATCCTTTTTTGGAAAGTTTTCCGACTGAACTATGAAGTGTAGCAAGTTTGTAAAGATTCAGGTTTTTAGGGAGCCTGCCTATGATACTAGCAATATCCTTAGTAAACAGTCGCTCTTGTTTTGAAGGAAAAAGGAACCGCTGGAATTTCTTCCAAATAGACACTAGTCTGAAATCTGTCGAAATATAATTGAGGTGTTATGACCTCCAAATCCAAATGTATTGCTTAATGCAATTTTTACCGGTCGTTTTTGAGCCTGGTTAAAAGTAAGATTCAAACGATTATCCAGGTTTTCATCATCGGTAAAGTGATTTATGGTAGGTGGTATTGTCTGATGGACAATGGCCATAATTGAAGCGATTGCCTCAATGGCTCCAGCCGCACCCAGCAGATGGCCGGTCATGGACTTTGTGGAACTGATATTCAGATTATATGAATGTTCTCCGAATACTCGTTTAATAGCCAGGGTTTCGCTGATATCTCCAAGAGGTGTGGAGGTCCCATGTACGTTAATATAATCGACATCACCAGGATTTATACCGGCATCGTCCAGCGCGTATTTCATTACGTTTGTAGCTCCCACACCTTCAGGATGCGGTGCAGTAATATGATGCGCATCAGCGGACATCCCACCTCCGATTAGCTCGGCGTAGATTCTCGCCCCTCTTGCTTTTGCATGCTCGTATTCCTCCAGAATTAGCGCTCCAGCTCCTTCTCCCAACACGAATCCATCCCGGTCCCTGTCGAAAGGCCTGGAGGCAGTTGCCGGATCATCATTGCGTTCAGACAATGCCTTCATTGCATTAAACCCACCAATACCAGCTTCTGTTACGGCTGCTTCCGATCCACCTGAAACAATGATATCCGCTCTACCGGTCCTAATATAAGTAAAGGCGTCTATAATCGCATTGGTTGCGGATGCACATGCTGATACAGTAACGAAGTTTGGCCCTCTAAATTGGTATTTAATGGAAATATACCCAGCACTTATATCAGCAATCATTTTTGGAATGAAAAATGGGTTAAACCGAGGAGTCCCATCTCCTTCCGAAAATCCGATCACCTCGTCCTGAAAGGTTTTCAGTCCCCCGATCCCCGAACCCCAGATTACGCCCGCACGATCGCGGTCTATTTGCTCAAGGTCCATACCCGAATCCTCGATGGCTTCCTGGGATGCTACCAGTGCATAACGGGTGAAGGGATCCATTTTACGTGCTTCCTTACGGTCCAGATAATCTTCCGGATCGAAGTTTTTTACTTCACAAGCAAACCTGGTTCTGAATTTCTCTGCGTTAAAACGAGTAATAGGGGCCGCACCACTTACCCCTTTAGATAAATTTGTCCAAAATTCGGGGACAGTATTTCCAATTGGGGTAAGGGCTCCAAGACCTGTAATTACAACGCGTTTGAGCTGCATTAAATATATGTGGGATTAGGTAGCTACCTAATGTTACTTAACGTTTTCTTCCAAGTAAGAAATTGCCTGGCCAACAGTAGCTATGTTTTCGGCCTGATCGTCGGGGATTGAGATGTTAAACTCTTTTTCGAATTCCATAATTAGTTCAACGGTGTCAAGAGAATCTGCTCCCAGATCATTGGTAAAACTTGCCTCTGGAGTTACCTCCGATTCTTCAACGCCAAGCTTGTCTATAATAATCCCCTTGACTTTTTGTGCTATGTCAGACATTGTATAAATTATTTAGTGAAAATACTCTGCAAAGAAATACATTTAATACAATAATGTCAAACTATTTCAATAAACTTCAGCCGCCCTGTTTTGGTGGAAATTAGTGCCATTAATCCATAATTTTATTAGCTTTAACGCCCAGTTGAGGGCACCTCATGAAGAAGAATAAACTGATTGCCAACGTCGATTTTGACTTTTCACTGTTAGCAATCTCTTCGTTGTTGAAGGAATATAAACTGGCCTGGATTTTAAACCAGCAACTGGGAATCCATCTGATCAAACAGCCGGATGAAGTATTCCACTTTCTGGGAAATGACAAACTCTGTATTAGCAACTATCTTTATCGAACTGAGCACACTCGTATCCGGTTGCTTTTTAATCGTTCAAGGGAAGAGACTTTAACACGACAATATCTCATACCTGAGTTAAAGCAATTTGACTACCTGATGCTGGTAGAGGGGTTTGAAGATTCGTTGGTAGTTGGGGAGATACGTGAAAAAATTAAAAAGATAATTGGGATTCAAATGGTTAACCCGGTGGAGGTCGAACATTTAAAATCCCGTGAAAACCTAATTTTCTAACTACTCATGAGTAGAGAACTTTTATTTAACAAGACGAAAATTGTAGCCACGGTTGGCCCGGCCAGTAGTAGTCGTAATATGCTAAAACAGCTAATTATCAATGGCGTGGATGTGTTCAGGCTCAACTTTTCTCATGGTAAACATAACGATCATCAGGAAGTGCTGGACAACATCCGTAGTCTTAATGAAGAGCTTGGCACTCATGTTTGTATTCTTCAGGACCTCCAGGGACCAAAAATCCGAATTGGAGAAGTTGAAAATGGGGAAGTATTTCTGGAAGAAGGTGCCAGTTTTATCATTACCACCGAAGAGGTTCTTGGTACTGCGCAGCGGGTAAGTACTACTTATGCGCCGCTCCCTTCCGACGTTGAAGTTGATGATGCGATACTTATTGATGACGGTAAAATAGAGGTTATTGTTACGGACTTTGACGATAAGCAAGTGACCACCAGGGTAGTCCATGGTGGGCCGTTAAAGCCTCGTAAGGGAATAAATCTACCCTACACTAAAGTAAGTGCACCATCTCTGACTGACAAAGACCGGAAAGACCTGCTGTTTGGGTTAAAAAATAACGTTGAATGGATGGCACTTTCGTTTGTGAGAACTGCAGAGGATGTAAGGGAACTTAAAGCGATTATCAAGGACGCTGGCAAAGGCAGTAAAGTAATAGCAAAGATAGAAAAGCCACAGGCTTTGGATCAGTTGGATGAAATAATTGAGGAATCCGATGGATTAATGGTGGCTCGAGGAGATCTGGGAGTAGAAACATTGATGGAGGACGTGCCTATGGTGCAGAAAATGATCGTTAGTAAATGCAACGAGCAATTCAAGCCGGTCATTATCGCTACTCAGATGATGGAAAGTATGATCGAGAATGCCCGTCCTACCCGTGCGGAAACAAACGATATTGCCAATTCCATAATAGACGGAGCTGATGCCTTGATGTTGTCGGCAGAAACCGCAGTGGGAAAATATCCAATTCATGTGATAAAAAGTATGTCAAAAACCATCCAGTCGGTGGAAAATAAGGCAGATATCTATTTTAAACATCGAAAGTTGGAGTCCACATCAGAAACCTATTATAATAACAACCTTATTTTGTCTGCCTGCCGACTGGCGAGAGACACCAATGCAGTAGCTATAACCGGTATGACAGAATCCGGTTATACCGCTTATAGAATTGCCGGCAATCGACCTAAAGCCCACATTTTTATTTTTACCCATAACAGGACCCTGCCATTCACCCTAAATCTGGTATGGGGTATCCGGAGCTTTTACTATGACAATATGGCAAGTACCGATATTACTTTCAAAGATATAGAGGACCTGCTTCGTGAAAAAGGCTGCTTAAATAAAGGCGATGTATTCATTAACACCGCTTCAATGCCGATTCAGGCAAGACATCGAACTAACTCGCTAAAAATAGCTATTGCGGAGTAATCTGGCCATCTGGTTTTACCAGGAGCACTTTTTCACGTTCTAATACCACCAGGCCGGGGGCTGAGCCCTTGGGTTTTCTAACGAACTTTTTTTCTGTATATATCACCGGACATAGGCTGTCATTCCGGCGTTTGCTGTAGTATGCGGCAAGTTGTGCAGCTTTTTCAATTACGGATGCCGGAAATTCTCTGCCAGGTATCTTTTTAATAATTACATGCGACCCTTTGACATCCCGGGCATGAAGCCACAGGTCCTCTTTATACGCATATTTTTGAGTCAAGAGGTCATTATTGGCAGCATTTCGTCCAATCAATATGGTAAAACCCTGGTAATAGAATTCCTTGAATAGCTGCCTCTTATCATTACTACCGGGTGCAACTCCCAGGTGATGGTCCTTTAAATACTTTTTTAATTGTTTCAGGTCCTGACATTTTTCAATATAACTGATTTGCTCATCCACGGTCTTTGCCCTTATCAGAACGGACTTTATATTGGTGTTCAGTATTTCAATTTCTTTGGATTGATTTTTTGCCTTTCTATAATATTGTTCGGCATTTTTTTGCGGACTGAGCGAAGTTTTTAATTTCACAGCGATTGGTTCCCCGGTTTCGAAACGAGGCAGATGAATTAATGAACTACCCGGTTTTATAACATGTAAATTAGCCATGATCAAGTCAGCCCTCTCCCGGTATGACGTTTCATGCTTCAATTGATCCAACCGTTTGCTATTTTTGGATATTAAATTTTCTGCATTCCTCTGCTGCTTTTTTAGTACCCTCAGCGTATCCTTTTTGAGCTTACTGATTGCTCTGGTGCTTATAAACCGCCTGAAGAATTCATTAAGTGCCTCCTTAGCATCCTTACTTCGAAAAAGCGGGTCTTTAGACTTAAACATGGTAAGTATAGGCAGCCCGTTTTTGTTCAGAATAAAGAATTCAGGATTGTTAAGCAGTTTTAAAGTCTGCTCAACCAGTTTCCATTTATCATGATTATTTAACATGTGGTAACCCTTGGCTTCAATTTCCTTTTTTACAACCCCTCCCAATACCGGCAGCATTTTAGTAAAATCGCCGTTTACCGCATTCAATTGATCCTCACCAATAAAAACTTGCCTGGTAAGGCTGGAAACGGATAGTTCCAAATCATCCCTAAGTTTCTGTTTGAAAAGACTTATGGCGGTATCATCCTTACACACAATGATATTTGATTGATTGCCAAACATTTTGAACAATACAGTATAGTCATCAGATAAAACCAGACAAAGGCAGCGTTCGTATGGGATACAAAAGACCCTGGTTACTTTGGTGCCAGCAATTTCTGAAAAAAGGTCAGCGCTGTTCCTTCTGGCTCGACTCAGCTGGGCCGGTACCCTGATCATAGAAAAATCATTGCGCAGCATGGCGTGAATGAAATGCTCATCCTCACCGTGGTGAAACTGCATTACCAGTTCATTTTTATCCTGAGAATAGCAAGAATGTAAGATGCTTCCGGTAAGCAGCTTGTTCAGAATATTGCTTAATTCCCGCAATAAAAAATAACTGTTGTGCAATCTTAAATCCTTAAGGTAAGGCCGTCATAAGCTAACTGTACATTTTCAGGAATTTTATCGGTGATTTCCTGATGTAACCCCAGTCTATGGCTGATATGTGTGAAGTACGCGGTGTCTGGTTGTAACTCTTTGACAAGTTCCAATGCCTCATCCAGGTTATAATGTGATATGTGCGGGTCGATTTGCAACGCATTCAGCACTAATGTTTTTGAACCTTTAATCTTGGTTTTTTCCTGTTCACCAATAAAATTAGCATCCGTAATATAGGTGAAATCATTAATTCTGAAACCCCACACAGGTAATTTGTGGTGGTACACCTGTATCGGAATAAAGTCAATGCCTGCAACTTCGAACGGGCGACCGTTAATTTCAACGATCTGAATTTTGGGAATACCAGGATACTTGTTCTCGGCAAAGATATAGGGATATTCCAATCGCAAATGTTCTACCACCCTGTTACTGGCAAAAACCGGAATGTCCATCGCTTGTTGAAAATTGTATGGCCGGATATCGTCCAAACCGCCCACATGGTCTTTATGTTCGTGGGTGAAAATTACAGCATCAAGCCGCTTAATTCTCTGTGTCAATGCCTGTTGCCTGAAATCAGGCCCACAGTCAATTACTACATTCTTCCCATTATGCTGCACCAGCAGTGATGTTCTCAGTCTTTTATCTCTGTAATCCAGCGATGTACAAACCGGACAGGAGCAATTTATCACAGGTACTCCCTGCGAAGTTCCGGTACCAAGGAAACAAACCTTCAAAGTTCAATAGTGGTTTGGAGTAAACTGAAGTAAAGTTTTTTGTTTTTTTCTCCCAGGTCATTGGGTTCAACCTGGATACTTCTGAGTATTTCAAGTAAGCAACTAATTTTACCTTCTGTGGTATAGAATCTGTTTACTACCGCCACCTTGGTATTGCGCAAAATACAGTAGCCGGAATTGAATGTACCTCGTTCGTATCGTAACTGATATTCTGTTTCGCTGAAAAGATCCTCAAGCTTATTCAAAAATTGCCTGGTATACTTTATCTCCATTACCCCTGGGCTTCGGTATATTTTTTGACAACTTCCACCAAAGCATCGAAGTTCAATGGTTTTGGCAGGTAGTCGTTTATTCCTGCCTGTTTAAATTCGTCAATAGAGTAGTTTTGGGCATTTCCTGTGATTGCAATTATTGGAATATTGGATTTTTCAGGATCCGGTAGTGCTCTGATATTCCGGGAGCACTCCATGCCGTCCATTACAGGCATGTTTATATCCATCAGGATAATGTCAAATTTTTCCTTCTGCAATAAATTCAACACTTGCTGACCATTCTTCACAGAACTGATCTTAAAATTTTGCATCTGTAATATTTTTTTGGTCAGATTTTGAATTACTGAGCTATCCTCGGCTACTAGAACTTTTTTTGACATGGGAATGTTTATTTGATCTTTAAATTTAGAATATTGTGATAATTATCCTGAAATTCCTTGAATATTTTGTTTAGTTCCAGTAATTCCAGGGCTATTTCCTGGTGCTCGTCTGATTTCAGGTTTATTTCAATTTGTTTGGCTTTTTGAGCCAATCTTTCGATTCCTAAAGTACCAGCACTGCCTTTCATAGTATGCAATTCCCTAAGTATTGATTGGTAATCTTTCTCTTTTAAGGAATGCTGACACTGATCAACTTGTTCCTGGGTTTCCCGCTCAAAATCCTTTAGTATTTCCAATACCATTTCAGGACCACTATACTTTGTTAGTTGTGAAATAATGGTTTCATCAATAATTTTGAAGCTGTCTGAGGTTTCCTTTGTTCCTTGTATAGTCTCCAAGTCACCATTTACCCACTTTTTCACTTTGCTAACTAGATTATGTGCCTTGATAGGTTTTGATAAATAGTCATCCAGTCCCTGTTTTAGAAATCTTTCCCGGTCCGGCTCCATTCCATAAGCGGTCATTGCCACAATAGGTGGGAGCTTGGGAAGCTTCATTTCTTTTAACTTTTGTGTGGCAGTAACCCCATCCATTTCAGGCATCTGAATATCCATAAAAATCAAGTCATATTCTTTAGCGGTGGCTCTGGCAATGGCTTCGTGACCATTGCTGGCTAATTCCACCTCGCAACCGGCGGACTTAAGCATTTCATTTGCTACCTGACGATTAACCTGATTATCGTCTACCAGAAGAATTCTGGGAGTATAATCAGTGAACACTTCGGGCACTCTATCTTCATCTTTTTCTTTTTGAACCATCTCTTTCGTGGCAGAGACAGTTTCGAAGGTAAACCAAAAAGTGCTTCCAAGGTTAGGGGTAGAGTAAACCCCAATATTTCCGTTCATCAGTTCGCACAATTCTTTTGAAATTCGTAATCCCAACCCCGTACCGCCAAAAGATTTGGTAGAGGAATGGTCCAATTGACTGAAACTTTGGAAAAGGCTGGTAAGATGCTCCTTGGCTATTCCAATTCCCGTATCCCGAACACTTACTTTAATAACGTGTGTCTTACCGTACTTGAATTGTGGTTTCATACTTAGGTGAATGCTGCCCCCATCCCCGGTAAACTTGAGGGCATTTGAAATCAGGTTGGAGATGATTTGCATGAACCTGGTTTCATCCAGTATCACATATTCCGGTAGTCTGGGATGAATGTAATAAGCCAGACTGATTTTTTGCCTGGCGGCCTGTTGTGAAAACAGGGCTACCAGCTTGCCGATAACCTGCCTAATCTCAACCGGCGTCTTTCGAAGTTTCATTTTTCCGGCTTCGATCTTTGACAAATCCAATATATCATTGAGGATTTCCATTAAAAGGTCAGAGGATTTTTTAATGGTTTCCAGGTATTCGGCCTGTTTTGGTTCCAATACACTGGCGCTAAGCAGATCCAACATACCAATAATTCCGTTCATGGGAGTGCGGATTTCATGACTCATATTTGCCAGAAATTCTTCCTTGACCTTTAGTGAGCGTTCTGCTACTTCTTTAGCTTGAATCAGCTGTTCGTTAGTCTCTTTTAACCGGGTGATGTCTCGCAAAACTCCTTCGATTTCCAGTGAACCATCATTGCCTGCCTTAAGCCGGACATTACATATACACTGCATTATCTTGCCGTCTTTGCGTACCAGCGAAGCCTCGAAATTTCGAACGCTTCGGTGCTGTACCAGCTGCCGTAAAAGGTCTTTGGTTTTAGTAGTGTATAAATAATAGTTGGTGACATTCTTTTCAAGAACTTCATACTGATCATAACCCGTCATTTCACACACAGAAGGGCTAACCATCAAAATGTTACCTTGCGGTGTACATTTAAAGTACAGGTCCTGAAAGGATTCGAATATATTCCTGAACTTCTCTTCGCTTTCCCTTAAAGCCAACCCGGACCTTTTTTTGTCGGTTACATCATGGGCAATACCAGATACTTCCTTTACTGAACCATCATTTCGAAAAATGGGGTTCAGGTGAATGTCAAGCCATATTTCATTTCCAAAATCACCCTTATGCTGTGTTTCAAAATGCAGGCTACTACCCTGCAGTACATACTGGTACTTTTCTTTCCAAAAACCCTCCGGTTCCTTCCTGGTTGGAAGGTTATTATATTTCGAAATTTTTTGGTTCGGTTTTGGGCGGCTACCAAAATACTTTTGGATAATTCGAGAATAATTTTGATTGAATGAAGTTAGTTCAAAACCTGCGTTAACTGACCAGATAAGATGTGAGCTGCTTTCAAAAATAGCATTGAGCCTGGCAGTCTGGTTTACTATCTTTTCTTCATTTCTTTTGCGATTGATCGACAGGGAAATTTGTCCTGAGATGAAATCGAGCAGGTCCAGATCTGTCCGATGGAACGGCGCCGGCTTGCGGTAGGAAAATAAGGCAATCAGCCCTAAATTTTCCTTCTCCAATCTTAGCGGGGCGCACAACCATACACTTGGAATGTTCTCCATCGGCCCCGTAATACCTTGTTTTTGAAGCGAATCAAAATCCTCCTCGGTAACAATAAGCGACTTGTTGATATCAAGAGCGTATCGGGTAATTTCCCTTTCAAATCCTTGCTTTGGGCAGTCCATTTGCTGGTTATCCCTGGTATAAAAGGGCACCTGGAATGAGTCCTCGTCCAGAATTGCAAAATAGAAATTACCTGCATCGAGGAAAATGTTTACCTCACTGTGAATATTCCGGTAGAGATCCTCAAAAGAATGGCTATGAATACATTGGTTGGCAATCCCGTAGTATAGATTTCGAATCTTTTCTGTACGTACACGCTCAGATATATCATGAAAAATTATCCGGAATTCAGATGGTTGATCCTGTTCATAACTACAGGTAACACTTCCACTTAGAAATATACTTCTGCCTTTCTTAGATACTATAATAGTTTCCAGCTTTCCCGACGTTTCAGACATTGCAAGGTGTTTCAGGAAACTTTTCGTATGCGCCTGATAGTCAGTATGTACCAAATCGGTAAAATTCAATGACTTCAGTTCTTGTTTAGAGTATTCCACTGAATCTATCCAGGACTGATTCTGAAATTTAAATTGTCCGTCGATTGAGATAACCAGTATCAGGTCATGAGCATTGTTAAAAAGCTCCTGCAATCTGGCGTTCGACTTTTCCAAAGAACTGGTAACTTTCTCCTGTTGGGTAACGTTTTTGGCGATGATGGTGATATTGCTCTGGGGATCGCTGGGGCTATTTAAGATAAAACTTAAATATTGGATGTAAACCCATCTGCCGGTACGGTGAAGTATACGATCCTTTAAATTTTCCGGAAATTCACCGTTTTCAATGAATCGTTTATGTGCGCCAATGTATAATTCTTTCAGCTCTTTTGGTATCAGGAATTCAAAAGCATTTTTTTCAATCAGCTGGTTTTTTGAATACCCTGTTGCGGCGCATACCGCCTGATTACAATATTGTATGCCACCATCAAGGTCGGTGGTAATCGCTAGAAGTTTTGAATTGTTGAAGGACTTTTGAATTTTACTAATTGGTAGCTCGCTTGATTCTGCCATCAAATCGAGAGGAACTTTTTCCCCTTCGATTTCCTGTCCGTTTTTTTTCAAGTCAGTAACAACCTGCTGTAAACGCTCAATCTCCTGTATTAAATCACTCTTTTTAGCGCGGTCAAAACTCATTAAATAGTTGGATGTCTAATCGGTTCAAAAATTGTGTATATGCTAACTCCAATCGTTCAACCGGAAACTAACGATGCCTTGGTACTATTAAATTTAGAATATATTTGTTTTAAAACACAATAATGAGTCGACCTGTTTCCGCTAAAAAGCTATTGGTCATTGTTGGAGCCACTGCAGTTGGAAAGACCGATGTTTCAATCCAACTAGCCAGGCGGTATCAATGCCCAATATTATCGGCGGATTCCAGACAGTGTTATAAAGAGCTGGGTATAGCCACCGCAAAGCCCAGTGCGGAGGTCAGAGAAGAGATCCCGCACTACTTCATCGATTCCCATAGTATTCACCAACCGGTGACCGTGGTTGATTTTGAACGATTTGCATTAGACACATTGAAAGTAGTATTCCGAAAACAAGACTATTGTACCATGACCGGGGGTTCCGGGCTCTATGTAAAAGCAGCACTGGAAGGACTGGATCCAATTCCTGAAGTACCGGATTCCATTATAAACAACCTGGAAGACCGGCTAAAGCATCAGGGACTGAAAGACCTGGTTGAGGAATTGGGCAAACTGGATGCTGATGTAATCAATACCATAGATCTTCATAACCCCAGGAGGGTAGTCCGGGCGCTGGCCGTTTGCCGATCAACGGGGAAACCTTACTCCAGTTTTAGAACAGGGGAAAAAAAGGAACGATCATTCGAAATTATTAAAATTGGCCTTAAACGCGATCGGGATGAATTGTATCATCGAATAAATAGCCGAATGGACCATATGATTGAACAGGGACTATTTAACGAGGCCAGGGACCTATACGATTACCGGGGCCAGCCGGCCTTACAAACGGTTGGCTATCAGGAAATATTCGCTTACCTGGATGGGCAGTACAATTACCAGGAGGCTGTTAGATTGCTAAAGCGGAATAGTCGCAGGTATGCCAAACGGCAGCTGACCTGGTTTGGAAAGGATCAATCAGTTCATTGGTTTCATGCAGATGACCTTCAGGCAATCACAGACTTTGTAGATCAGGTGGTTGCTGTTTCTTAGGAATTGAAAATTTTAACCATTCTTAAAAGGTCGGGGCTTAACGATTTTTTGATAGTGATTGCATGTTCGAAAGGTGTATACACCAACTCATCTTTCATGACACCTGCCATTACATTTTTTCGTCCGTTCAATAGCCCTTCTATGGCACTTAAGCCCATTCTGCTAGCCAGTATACGGTCTTTAGCCGATGGCGCACCGCCCCTCTGAATGTGCCCCAGAGTGGCCACCCGGATATCGGCATCAGCCATGGCCTTTCTGGCCATAGCGGCAACTTCAATGGCGCCACCAATCTCATCACCTTCTGCTACTACTACAATGCTTGAGGTTTTTGAACGGTCTTTTCCCACCTTCAGGGTGTTTATTACATCTTCCACGGTGGTAGCTGTTTCAGGTACCAACACCATTTCTGCTCCGCCGCAAATGCCGCAGCGGATGGCAATGTATCCTGAATCCCGCCCCATTACTTCAATAAAGAAAATGCGGTCATGTGAGTCGGCAGTATCTCTTATTTTGTCGATAGCCTCTATCGCAGTATTAACCGCTGTGTCGAACCCAATGGTAAAATCGGTTCCATAAATATCATTATCAATGGTTCCTGGCGCTCCAACAATTGCTACACCAAATTCTTCATAAAAAACCTTTGCTCCGGTGAATGAGCCGTCACCTCCGATACATATCAATCCTTCAATACCGTTTTCCTGAAGGCTTTCGTAGGCTTTTTTTCGACCTTCTTTTGTTCTGAATTCTTCGCTGCGGGCTGACTTTAGTATAGTACCTCCTTTTTGAATGATGTTACTTACCGAATAAGAAGACAGCGGCTTCATATCGCCCTTTATCATCCCATTGTAGCCATACCGAATACCATATATCTCCGCACCGTGGTAAATAGCGCCGCGAACCACCGCTCTGATGCAGGCATTCATTCCAGGGGCATCACCACCGGAGGTATAAACCGCTACTTTTTTCATGGGATTATAATTTCAAAAATCAGGGCAAAGTAAAATATTAATTATCGAATTCTCAACATTCGTAAGGCTTTATTAAGATTGTCGTTTAATTGGAGCGATGTTTTTAGAAAATAATTGATTGAAACAAATACTACGGAAATAAGTATACTTCTGACTGCAATATCGAATATGTAGTACTCCATCACCGGAATGAGCTGGTTAAATCCTAAACAAAGTAACGCAATACCCAATACCAATAAATGCTTTTTCCCATACGGTTGAATGCCAAATTTCTTTTTTGTGATTAAATATTTTATATAATTAATCACAAAAGAGGCAACTAAAGTGGCCACCGCAGCTCCGGTAATTCCAAAATGAGGTAGTAGAACAAGATTGACAGCAATCAATATGACCAATTGGAGAATAGACAAAAATGTATTGTATCGATAATAGTCGGAAAACCCGATAATTGCGCTACTTACACCAGCGGACATTTGTATCACGTTTGCCATCCCGGTTAGAATGATTACCCAGCTTCCAATTGCAAACGATTCGGGTAGAATGTAGTAGATATTATCCAGGTTTATACATAAACCAATAAAGATCAAAACCCCAATCAGCAGCTGATTAATAGTACTCTTAAACTGGATTCTATTTATCCCTTTAATATCCCCGATCTTAAAGGCGTCTGAGATCATGGTAGGCGCAATTTTATTCAGCCCCCTGGACGGGATAAGGATTAATGTTGCGAAAAAGAAATTGGTTACATAAATCCCGGTCTGTGATTCATCGTAATATTGATTGACCAGAATATTATTTATCTGTAATACGACCTCGGTAGTAAGGCCCGTGAATAGTCCAAAAATACTAATCCCGGTCATGCCGGAAAGCATGCTTTTGTCGATCTTCTTAAACCTAAAATTTAGATGGAATTCACCACGCCATATTATAAAACCGGTCATTAATAAGGCGATTATAAAGAAAGTGCCTACATACAATTTGATGAAGGTGTTAAATCCTATAAGTCCATAGATCAAAGGGACCAGTGAAAGCAAAGTTAGAATTCGCAACCCGAATTCTCTGATCAGCACTCCTGTACTGGCGTTGTACAACACGGTATTATAGTTATCCATTACCGTATATATCAGCAAGCCAATAGTTAAAGGTATGCACAGGAAGTAATACTGGCTAAACAGTTCGCTTTTTCCATTTTCCACCCAGAATGTACCGGTTATCTGATAAATCACTAAGAAAACCAGGAACCCAACGGTAATTACCATTAGATATATTGATAAAAAACCTGCGTGACCCTCCTCCTTATTGCGGAAATAGGGGAAATATCTAATAGTGGCATGGTTAAAGCCCAGTAGAGCAACTCTTGCAAAGATAGAGCCATATGATACTAGCAGGGCGAGAATCCCAATCTGTGCAGTGGTTAGAAAATTGGGAAAGAAATGTGCTCTGATAAAAAAACCAATAACTACACCCAGATAGATGTAAATGGTGGACTTGATGGTTTGCCTTCCTATGATGCCCACGGGTACTTGAAGGTTGGTAAGCTTAATTTCAAGATTAACACTATTCAGTTATATCCCAAAGGAGTTCAACAAACTCTCGAACCGCTCCTTTCCCGCCTGGCGTTTCGAGTAGAGTAATTCCCGGTATCGACTGGATAACTTTCCTGGCATTTGACGGGCATGCAGCCAAACCAACCGACCTGAGAAGCTCCTGATCATTAATATCATCGCCAATATAGGCAACTTCTTTCAGGCTGATTCCAAGTTTAGTACAGAGTTCACTTACCAGCTTAAGTTTGTGATCTACACCGTGGAAGTGATAATCCAATTTTAACTTTTCTGCTCTCCTTCGGTTAAGGTCCCTGTCTTCTTTAGTTACGATACCAACTTTTATACCAAGCTCTTGCAGCAATTTGAAACCCATTCCGTCATAGGTATTAAATTTCTTCAGCTCATCTCCATTTTCGGTATAATACATCCCTGCATCGGTCAATACTCCATCCACATCAGAAAGAAATAAACGAATATCCTTAACGTTGGGCTTCGGCTGCAGGTACTTCTTCATTAAATACTCTCCTTGTTGCCAGTCGTCTTCCTCGTCCAATTCAAGTGCGGCAAAAGCAGGCATTTCGTATATGCCAATGTTACCGCTTAGCCGGTTCCGGTGCTTTACAATACTGCTTACCGTATTGAGGTAAAAAGCACCATTCTCCATCATGGTACCTGGAAAATCCTGGCGGCGAGGGCGTTTTTCGTATTGATAGTTAAGTGGCTTACCCTGCTCTGTCCAAAGAAACCTTTTAACCCGTGAACAACTCAATAAGGAGTCTATTGGAGTATTGTTTAGCAGGTCAACTGCAGTATCAAAATCCTTCGAGGTACTGAAGGGGTTTGTTGCCTGAACCAGGAAAAGCAGATCGTTTTTATCCGGATTTTCAAATTTCAGGTATTCAAGCATCACATCTTCGGTGGAACTGGTGTCCCTGGCATTTTCTTCAACCCTATGAAAGATGCTGATTTTAGAGAAGCCAAACCCTTTGACACATGATTCAATTTCAACGCAATCAGTTGCTAATATTACCCGATCCACCTGCTTGGCGTTTTGTAATGCACTCAGGCACCAATAAAGTAAAGGTCTACCGCAAAATGGCCGAATGTTTTTTAACCGGATTGACTTACTTCCGCAACGGGCTGGTACTAGTGCTATTACACTCACGATTTTCTGTACTTTAGTTTCTTCCTTTGCGCTTCTTCTATCGCCAGTATCTGCTGGGGTTTGAAATGAAGTGCTTTATGGGTAGCTGCGAGGTCACGCACCAGCTTTTGAAGGCCTCCTGGTTCAAGTGAAGCTGCGTGGTCTGTACCCTTCCAGGTCCTGTTCTTGGTAAAATGTCTTTCTATCCAGGTAGCTCCCAGGGTAAAAGCAGCCTGGTCAATGGCAATTCCAAGATGGTGACCTGAAAATCCGATGGCTTTTACTTTCTCACCGTATTGCTGCTTTAGACTGGTTATTTCCAACAGATTTACGTCCTCAAATGGAACTGGATAACCGGAAGTACAGGCGTATAAGACCAATCGAGGAAGCGTATTGCGTTCTGAAAAGAAACTAATGATTTGATCTTGTTCTTCTTCCGTAGTCATACCAAAACTAATATGGATATCCCCCTGGTATTCATCCCTTAAAATCTCCAGCATTTCAAAATGTACATTACAAGCACTTGGGACTTTAATGAAATCCGGATTCAATTCAATAATTTCTTTTGCAGAAGTGGTGTCCCACACACTGGATGCATAGCCGATTCCCTGCTCTTTGCAATAGTCGAGTAATTCGCGGTGCTGATCCTGGGTAAACTCGAGAAATTCCCGGTGTTCGCCATAAGTTTCTCCATAGCTGTATGGCTGGTAAGGGTGGGGGGCATTGTATTGCTCTTCTGTCAGCAATTCTTTAGGATTCCTTTTTTGGAATTTCGCATACCGAGCTTGTGAAGACCTGGCAAGATCTATCAATTCCTTCGCGATAGTTAGTTGACCCATATGGTTGCATCCTATCTCAGCCACTACCACCGGTGGTTGATAACTTTCCGATTTATTCATTACTATCATCTAAAGATTTCAAGTCAACTCTCTCAAAAGCATCTATAAACGACCCGGGAGTTGCATTCAAAATGGTTATACCAAGGCTTTCTGCATATTCTCTTAGAACAAAATATCCATTGAAAGCATGAACAAACTTAGTTAATAACTCTGGCATATTCCTTTGTCCTACTCCTCTTTTATCCAGGGGTTTACCAACAGATGTTTTCGAATCATAAAAGTGTTTTTGATTAATCAGTACCTGGTTTTTTTGATCAACGGAAATTTCGGACAACCAGCTATGATCCGCTCCCCACAGGTATATCCGTCGGTACCCCATGTTGATGGTGTGCGTAAGACAGGGGATTAAAACATTATGTGGTCTGGGCATACCCAGATTCATCCTGAAACAAAGGTGTCTGAACCATTTCCATCCTTCAATGGGGGTATTATTATAAAATACAAATTTGATCTTAGGATTTGACTTTAGCAGGTTCTGCCAGCGTCTAAACTTTCTTGCTTCATATGGAATATGGAAAACCAGCGGCCAGTGGGTATCACCGGCCATAGTTTTAAACAGTCCGTTACTTTGCTTCACAAAAAACTCATCTATCTGGTCCAACCACAAGTCCGGTGCGGAGGTAACATAAAAGGCAGGTTTTAATTCTTTGTAAAATCCTGTAGATGGAAAATGATTGACACAAATGAGGTCTTTATTTTTCAAAAATTGCCGGTGTTCATTAATCTGATCCCCAAGCGACGGGCCATTCGCCAGGATTACACATTCATCTGCAATTGGCTTGTTGAGCTGGACACGCCAATTTGATAGCAATAATACCCGGATTATAGTGGTTATTACTGACCCCAAATTTGACAGAAAATATTGAATGCGTAGTACCATCTTATTTTACACCTTTAATAAAACTCCCAAAAACCCATATTCTAAATTTTATCAACATTTTTGCTTTCGGCCATTTACCTACCAACAAGAATAAAAGTCCGAGAATGACCGTGGCACCAATCTTAAAAAATTCCGACAACCATTTGACGGCAACAGTATAAAAAGAAGTTTTGTGCACTCTCAATGCTTCGCTCTGACCGATTCCCTGGGCCATTTTTTTTATGTAAGCAGGGTCCAGGCGCGATTCGGGAATATAGTGTAACACCTTTACATCAGAAACGTAATGAATCTGGCATTTTCTCCGCTTGAGCCGGTAAAAAAGATCCTTTTCTTCCCCACTTCCCAGAAATTTCCCTTTCCTTCCCAAGCCTGTATGAAATGGCTCTGCTTCACTGAAAACGGAACGTCTGAATGCCATATTAGCCCCAATGGGAAACTGCACACCACCAAAAGGCTTGGATTGCTCACCCTTATCCAAGCTTGCTACCAACGGGAGCAGGTAGCGCGACATCCAATCAGGGGGATCCCCCTGATAGACAGGAGTAACTTTACCGCCGATCGCATCTACTTCCGGATGTTCTCGAAAGTATCGGATTAAGTTCTTTACATAATCACTGTCGGCAAATGCATCGTCATCGATATAGCTTACCAGCAGCCCGGCAGATACCTTTAGTCCCCGGTTTCGACAGATAGAAAGACCCTGCTGCTTTTCGGTAACATAATGAAATTGAATTTCATGGTGATTTTTCTTGAAATCTGAACAGACCCTATCAGTATCGTCGGTGCTGTTGTTGTTAACCACTACAATTTCGAAAACATCATTATGGGCCGATTGATTGGACAGATGTTCCAGACATTTAACCAGATATTTGTCCCTGTTATAAGTACAGACTATAATGGACAAGGTGGGTTGACTCACTAAAAAAACTCTTTTAGATCAGACGGAGTAAAGATAACAAAATAACCACACGAACCGATTACGTTAAGCTGCCGGTCGATTCGATGACATGACTCTCTTAAATTCGTACCACACTGTTCCGGCAATCACCAGTAAAAGTAGCAACGAGGAGGCCATCATTATTTTATTGCCGGTATAATAGGCTGACGGTTCAAATTGAAATTCAATAATATGCTCGCCGTCAGGTACCTCCAAAGCCCTCAATACATAATTCGCCCTGATGATAGCTGCAGGTTCCCCATCAATGCTTGCGGTCCATCCTTCCGGATAGTAGATCTCTGAAAATACTGCGAAACCACTACCTGAATTTTCATATCTATATTTCAGGTAATTTGGTCTTTGCTCCTCAAGAACAATTTCACCAGCGTCATTAAATGAGTTACCCGAAACAGGAAAACGACTAACGTCCACTACCGCAGTTGATTTAGGATTTATCTGACAAACCAGTTCCAATTCTTCATCAGCGCTATTGACGCTGGTTACTGAAGACACCAGCCAGGCATTTCCCAAAGCACCGTTGTTTTTTAGCACAGAATTGCTTTCTGCACCTGCAATAAAATAGCGGGTATTTAACATATTGATTATCCCATATTGGTCCCATTCCCTTTGTCCGTTTTGGATATCCTGAATAATACCGCGGAACTGATCGTCAAGACAACCTTCAATAAGTTCCTGGTATCGCCTCATTTTTGCTCCGTGATAACCACCAATGGAGTTATGAAAGTAGGAGGTTCGTGCATCAGACCAGGGATTCTGTAAGAATGAGAGCACCCGATAACCTGGTTCTGGATCATTTTGAATAGTTCTGTTCGCTTCGGTGGGGGAGACCAAAGCCTGCTTACTTTTAGGGACGAAATCCTCACTTTGCAGGTATCGTTTATCAACCGACCACAGGTCTATCAGCACTAGTACGGCAAGCCCTATAATCAACATGCTATGGTTAATTTTGTTATTTGCCCTGACATGCAATAGCGCCAAGGTTAGTCCGATGAAAATCAAAGACCGGAAAGCATCAGACCTTAGTAATGAAGCCCGATCCTTTTGCATGGCCTCCAGATACCAGTCGGGTAATTGGCCCGCAAGTTGCTGGTCTACCGATCCTCTGAACGAACCCAGGTATGAGTACAAAATGGCCAGCAACAGGATTCCACCGGTTATAGCAGAAGCTTTCAAAACCTTTTTTCTAAGCTGAGGATTACCAATATCCTGGAGTATTTTTTCAAGGCATACCAAAGCAGCAAGCGGTATACAAACCAGTGCAATAACTAAGGTCATGCTAACCGACCTGAACTTATTGTACCCGGGAAAATATTCAAACATTAAATTATTAAAGCTCTCGAAATTATTGCCCCATGAAAGCAAAATTGAAAACGCTATGGCCACACTGATCCATATTAGAAATTTTTTGTCCAAAAGGGTATATCCTAAAATGAACAGGAATATAATCACAGCTCCTGCATACGATGGTCCGGCGGTACTGGGCTGTTTACCCCAGTAAGTATAAACCTGTTGCAGTTGCTGCCTTACCTGTACAGGTGCCAAACCATTATTACGCAGTGCCTCACCTAGATTACTATTTGCTGAAAGAGAAGAAACCGTAGGACCGCCAAAGAATTCCGGTATGAGTAGGGTTATGGGCTCCATAATACCGTTGCTCCAACGGAAAATGTAATCTTTATCCAACCCTGAACCATCAGATTGAGTATTAGTGAGGTCAGAGGGACCTCTGGTTGAGTACTGGCCGTACTCATATACAGACCAGATTTTCCCCAGGTTACAACCAATGGCTAACAGTGCTGCAACCACCAGGTAACCAACGCTTTTCATCAAAGATGGTAGCTCATCATCTCTAATGGCAAATATGAGTTGTATCAACCCGTAGATAAGCAGTAGTAACAATAAGTAATAGGTAATCTGCAGGTGATTCGATCTGAGCTCCAGAGCCAAACCTAAAGCGGTTACCGTCATACCTAACAAGTACTTTCGACGAACCGTCAAATGGACCCCTGCCAGCACCATCGGCATATAAGCAATAGCCCAGACCTTCCACATGTGTCCTGCTTCGATACTGATGACATTAAAGCTACTCAGACCATAGGCAAGACCGCCAATTAATGCCAAATACGGCCTTACCTTAAAGGAAAGCAGCAAGATATAGAAAGAAATAAATGCCAGCAGCGTTGCCCCGGCGGGTCCTGGAAGCCAAAGTGACAGTATCCTATGTAGGTATAGCATCAAGTCTCCGCTCCAATTCATATTGATCAGATACGCCGGCATACCCCCGAACATTGAATTGGTCCAGAGCGCTTCCTGCCCGGTAGCTTCGCGGTATTCGATGATTTCCTGGCTGGCACCCAACCCTTGAATTATATCGTGTTGATTTAGGGTTTTACCACTAAAAACCACCGGACTGTAGAAGACCACAGTCACGCCAATAAAAACCACAATTGAAATAATATGGGGTAATAGGTCTTTTTTGAAATTCATTGAGAAGGTGGTTTTATATACAATGATATCAATCTCGATTGACTAGCGCGAATTGGTTAAAACTAATGATTTTGAAAACAACATTGACCAAATAATAATTTTTCACATTATGGTCCTCTAAACAAAAATGGAAAACTGGATTGTTCATCCCTTCTTCTGATAAAAAGCTGCCACCAACCAATAAAAAAACCCCCACCGTAAGCGGCAATTTGTACCACGGAAGCCGTCACACCAATTAAGGCAACCACCGGGTTAGCGGTTCTATAAAGTGCATCAACAAATATTATCCCCAGGCCCAATGCAATGAAGTACCAAAAGATGGGAATACTAAATCCCAGGATGAAACAGCATATTCCTGCTAAAATTAATATGGTGGGAAG
>BQJT01000043.1 GCA_021604845.1 Cyclobacteriaceae bacterium | reverse complement strand
ATCGAATGCGACAGATAAACCCTTTTGACCTGCCGCCAGATTACGACGATAAAATGCATTGGATTCTTTAGCCGTCGAAAATCCGGCATATTGCCTGATAGTCCAGGGACGGGTGATATACATAGTTGAATAAGGACCCCGTAGGAATGGGGGTATGCCGGCCGCATACTTCAATGATTCAGACGCCAGGGCGGTAGGTCTTTCAGGTATATCTATGCCTTCAGGAGTATCCCACGAATCCTCTTCTACCAGTCCCGGATCTGGCATGGCAGGGGTGATCTGATCGAGAGATATTTTTGAAAAGTCAGGCTTCATCTAAGGTTGATTTGAGATATCCTCCGGCTTTCTGAAGCTCCTGGAACCGGGCCCATACTGCTTTCATCATGTTATTGGTTAGTTCCTCCAGATAGTATGACCCAGCTACCGGATCAGCTACTTTGTGAAGGAAGCTTTCCGCCCTTAGGATATGGCTTACGTTCCTGGAAATCCGGTTAAAATCTGTTGAGGTGGTTCCGGTAGTTTTGGCAGGGTCGACGGTTAGGATGTTGCAACCACCCAGAATAGCGGACATGGCCTGGGTGGTATTGCTAATCAACCTAAGAGTTTCAATGCGAGTTTCCTCTGTAGATTCGGAATCACTAAAATGCCCGGGATCACTGGTAATCGCATGAATAGAGATAGCTTGTGGAGAAACTGCTGCATCATATTGCGATGCAACAATATGAAATAAACTCCTTAAACATCGCAATCTGCAGATCTCCCAGAGGTAGCTATCGCCGACTTGTAAATTGAATTGAATATTGCGCAGAATAATTTCAGCAGAGACACCACTGTCCAACAGGGTATTTATTACATAAACCGCCTGATTCAGCAACAGGGCTATTTCTAAAAGGGAACCTGTTTTTTCAGGGGCTTCAGATAGGACCAGATTTCTGCATTGATCGAAACATTCAAACAAGTGAACAATCTCATCCGTTTCCCCGGTAAGATGTTGTAGCAAATCATCGACTGCTATAAATCCTTTTATGGTAGATTCCCCAGAGCTCAGAAAGACATTGAGATGCTGGGAATTTTTCAAAGAAGTGGTAATTCCAAGGTAGCAATCCGGCAGGGAAATTCCCGCGAGCAAGTTCTGGAATTCCATGCGGTCCCGGATATCCAGAATAACCCCGTCTGCGCCCCCGGACAAAGCTTCCAATGAACGTTGGTTGCTTTCATCGGGATCCTTTGAGGTAATTCGCTCTATTTGGACCCAACGCCTGGCCCCTTCCCATTTCTCTCCCGAATAATTACTGCAGTTTCTGTAACCGTGAATTAACCCCCGCTGGTTATTCGAGGTAAAATCAACGTATGGGGGTTGTGTGAGATTATCGTATAGGGGATGTTCAATAAGCTGGGTAATATCTGTTAGGTTCAGATCCTCTAATACCTGCTGTTCCCATTGGGTAATATCAGCAAATGCAAAATCGCTCAACTCCTCCATTAGGCCTACTTCTGTTTTACCTAAAGTTAAATTTTTTTATCATTCAAAGTAATTTTGGATTAGAGTTATAAATTGCCCTCGATTTCATATGAAGCAATTATATCTGTTTAAACCACTTGCAATAATTCTGTTGCCAGCCCTGGTGCTTTTTGCCTGCAAAACCTCCAGTAGAACGGTCCTGGTTCCGGAATATCAGTTATTTACTATAGACGAGTCATATGCCAATGATAGTCTGACTGAAACCGCAATTGTGCCATACCGGGAACAACTGGAGCAGGCTATGGATATAGTTATCGGGCATTCGACTAAAAGACTGACCGAAAAGGAAGTAGAATCTTTGCTGGGGAATTTCGTTGCAGATGCAATTTTAGAGCAAAGTAGATTGCACTACTCCGGTACTATTCATTTAAGCGTAATCAACAATGGCGGCTTAAGGGCACCGATCCCGGAAGGACCGGTGAAAATCAGCAATATCTATGAGTTGATGCCTTTTGAGAATATACTGTACATACTAGAGCTCAACACCGATCAAACCAGGGCATTGTTTGATTTACTTGCCAGGGATAAGCGTCTGGCAGTAGCAAATAGTGTAGTAATAGTTCAGGATAGCAAGCCCACTAAAATATTTATTGATGGCGGTCCGTTTAAAGAAGACAGGAGTTATGTTTTGGCAGTTTCAGATTATCTGGCAAGTGGTGGAGGGGGTATGGAATTCCTTAAAGAGGCAAAGGTGTTGGAAAAGGTTAATATAAAAATCAGGGATTTAATTGTAGATCAGATAAAGCTATTAGAATCTAAAGGAATACAACTGGATGCCGAAATTGAAGGTCGGGTAAAACTGGTTCCATGATTGATCAGCGAAGGAAATTCATCAAGCGAACCATAGCCGGTTCAATAGGTCTTAACCTGCTGGGAATTACCACATTCGGGGATATCAAGCAGAGTAGTGACCTTACCATACTTCATACCAATGATATGCATTCCCGGATTGATCCCTTCCCTGACGATGGTGGAAAATATGCCGGGTTAGGCGGAATGTCGAGGCGGGCTCAATTAATTACAGAGATTCGAAGTCAGGTAGATCAGGTGTTGCTTTTAGACGCAGGAGATATTTTTCAAGGGACGCCGTACTTCAATCTGTTTGGAGGAGCGTTGGAGTTTAAGTTGATGTCACAAATCAAGTATGATGCAGCCACCCTGGGTAATCATGATTTTGACAATGGAATCGGCGGACTTCAGGAACAACTTCCCCATGCTAAGTTTCCATTCATAATTTCCAATTATGACTTCTCGAGAACCTCACTAAGCGGTCAGTTTGATCCGTACAGGGTATTTCAGAAAGGATCCATCAGAGTAGGAGTGTTTGGCCTGGGTATTGAACTTACGGGCCTGGTTGCTGAACAACTATATGGGAAAACTCGTTATATCGATCCGGTTTCGGTGGCTAAAGAAATGGTACAGCAGTTAAAATCTCTGGATTGTCAGTTAATTGTTTGTATATCGCATCTTGGCTATCAATATCAAAGCGAAAAAATTTCCGACCGAAAACTTGCTGAAGATGTCTCGGGCATTGACCTGATCATAGGTGGTCATACTCATACATTTTTACCTGAACCACAAAAAATAACCCACCTGGATGGGCATAGCACGTTAATAAACCAGGTGGGATTCGGAGGTATCCATTTAGGCAGAATTGATTACCAGTTGACAGTCGGTTCCGCAAATCTGACTCAGTCCTCAAAAACTGTAAAAGTCAATAACTAGTCAAATGAAAATGCATTTTTTTTATTTGTTTTTTTTCGTAAAATTTGTTTCCTTTTTTATATAGCTTGGTATAAACCTGTTACTTTATTAATTAATGCATTCGGAATCAAATACCGCATGGGATAATTGCCTTAATTACATAAAGGAGAATATTAGTGAGCAGAGTTTTAAGACCTGGTTTGTTCCCATTGTACCCATAAAATTAGACAACAACGTTTTAACCATTCAGGTACCAAGTCAGTTTTTTTACGAATGGCTGGAAGAGCATTACGTGGGTTTGCTTCGGCAGGCAATTGACAGAGAACTGGGAATGGAAGCAAAGCTGGAGTATTCAGTAATCGTGGATAAGGGTAACGATCAAAATCAACCTTATACCATCAATTTGCCCACCGGAAAGTCCAGGGGTTCTAAAAGCCCCAATGGACTGCAGCAAAATCTGGATAACCCATTTGATTTGAAGTCACTGGATCAAATTCAGCAGAAATCTCACTTAAACGCTCAGTACACATTCAATACTTTTATCGAAGGGGATTGCAACAGACTGGCACGTTCCGCAGGATTTGCGGTGGCTGCAAAACCCGGTATCACCAGTTTTAATCCCCTGATGGTCTATGGCGGGGTAGGTTTAGGTAAAACTCACCTGGTTCAGGCTATAGGCAACGAGATTAAAGGAAACATCGGCGATAAATTTGTGCTTTATGTTTCGTCTGAATATTTCACCAATCAATTCATTGAAGCGGTTAAGAATAATAAAGTCCAGGATTTCACCAATTTCTATTTGCAGGTGGATATTCTGATCATTGACGATGTTCAGTTTTTATCAGGAAAAGAAAAAACCCAGGAAATCTTCTTTCATATTTTCAACCACCTGCACCAAACCGGCAGACAAATCATTATGACCAGTGACTGCCCGCCAAGAGATCTAAAGGGTCTGGAGGAACGATTACTGTCAAGATTTAAATGGGGATTAACTGCTGATCTTCAGCAACCGGATCTTGAGACCCGGATTGCTATCATCCAGAAGAAAATGCAGGCAGATGGTATTGATATTCCTGAGAATGTGATCGAGTACCTGGCTTATAGCGTTGATACTAATATCCGGGAATTGGAAGGGGTGATTATTTCCCTGATTGCACATGCGTCGCTTACCAAAAGGGACATTGACCTGGAACTAGCCAAGCAAACTCTTAAGAATATTGTACAGGACATAGAGTCGGAGGTGGGAATTGACTTTATTCAAAAAACCGTTTCTGATTATTTTGATGTGGCACTGGATGACCTGAAAGCGAAAACACGAAAAAAAGAAATTGTAATTGCCCGCCAAACCGCTATGTATTTTTCAAAAGAGTATACAAACCATAGCCTGAAATCAATTGGATATCATTTCGGCGGTAGGGACCACAGCACCGTAATACACGCGGTGCAGTCAGTAAATGACATGATTGATACCAACGGAAAATTCAAGTCATCTATTGAGGAGTTAAAAAAGAAACTCAGAATGCGAACTGTCTGAGTAGTCCCCGGCACCGCCTTAAGTTATTTTAATGGGAATTCGATCTGTTTTAAGCAAACCAGTTGCCCAATGGGTAGTAAGTGAACAAAGAAAATGGATGCAACGGGGTCCTGCTTTCCAAACAAAGATTCTGAACACTTTAATCTCACAGGCTCGAAACACCGCTTTCGGGAAGGATTATGACTTTAACAGTATCCGCAATCATCGGGATTTCGCATCCGCAGTACCTATTGTAGACTACGAAGGGATCAAGGTTTATATCGAAAGGATATTAGCTGGGGAGGCAGACGTATTGTGGCCTGGCAAACCGATCTATTTCAGCAAAACATCCGGCACCACTTCCGGAGTTAAATACATTCCAATGACCAAAGCATCGATTGGGAATCACCTGAATGGGGCACGCGATGCCCTGCTGAATTATATATATCACACCGGTGAAAGCAGGTTCCTCGATGGTAAACTGATTTTCTTATCCGGCAGTCCCGAGTTGGATTTGAAAGGAAAGATTCCTGTCGGCAGGCTTTCGGGAATTGTAAATCATCATGTTCCAGGATATCTGAAGGGCAACCAGTTGCCATCGTATCAAACCAACTGTATCGAGGACTGGGAGACCAAAGTAGATAGCATCATCGACGAAACATTATCTGAGGATATGTCGCTGATTTCAGGGATACCACCATGGGTTCAAATGTATTTTGATAAAATCCAGGAACGCACAGGCAAACCTATCATGGAGGTTTTCCCTAATTTTTCTCTATTCGTCTATGGAGGAGTCAATTTTGAACCTTATAGAAAGAAACTTTGGAAAACTATCGGAAGAAAAGTGCCATCCGTTGAAACATACCCGGCGTCAGAAGGCTTTATTGCTTTTCAGGACCAACCGGATGATCCTGGGCTTTTGATACTATTGAACAGCGGTATCTTCTATGAGTTTATACCTGCTGAGGAGTATTTCTCCGATAACCCTACACGGTTGACTATTGACCAGGTAGAATTATCCGTAAATTATGCAGTAGTGATAAATAGTAACGCGGGTTTATGGGGCTACTCATTAGGAGACACCGTCCGATTTGTGTCATTAAACCCATATCGTTTGTTAGTTACCGGCCGGATCAAACATTTCATTTCGGCTTTTGGAGAGCATGTAATCGGGGAGGAGGTAGAAACAGCTATGAATCAAACACTTGCAAAGTTTAAGGATGTTTCAATAGTAGAATTTACTGTGGCCCCGCAAGTAACACCGGCATCCGGTTTACCGCTACATCAGTGGTTCATTGAATTTTCTGAATCACCGGACAGTTTGTCTCGCTTTGAAAAAGAGTTAAATTTACATTTGCAAAAGTTGAACAGCTACTACGACGATCTAATCTCCGGTAAAATTTTGAGGGTATTGGAAATTATTCCTCTTAACAAGGATTCTTTCAGAAACTATATGAAATCACAGGGAAAGCTGGGAGGCCAGAATAAGGTACCCAGATTGTCCAATGATCGAAGGATTGCAGAATCGTTATTGCCGTTTGCCATCAGGAAGAACCCTTAGCCATAAAGAAATCGCACCAAGCAGGAAAAATATCGCAATACTCGGCTCTACCGGATCGATAGGAACGCAGGCTCTGGAAGTAATAAGTGCCAATTCCGAGTTTTTCCAGGTGGAAGTACTAACCGCTGGTAGTAATGCTGATTTGCTAATTGAGCAAAGTATCAGGTTCAGGCCCAATGCAGTGGTGATCAGTGATTCGTCGAAGTACCAGAAAGTAATGCAGGCGCTGAATCCGTTGGATATCAAAGTCTATACGGATAATGCCATAGCAGATGTGGTAACCATGGATTCAGTTGATCTGGTGCTAACTGCGTTGGTTGGATATACAGGGTTATTGCCCACTATAAATGCCATAAAAAGCGGAAAAACCATTGCACTGGCCAATAAGGAAACACTGGTAGTGGCCGGGCAGCTGATCACCTCACTTGCAGAGCAGCATGGGGTCAATATATACCCGGTTGACTCTGAACATTCTGCGATTTTTCAATGCCTGATGGGTGAATGGCACAACCCAATTGAAAAGATCATCTTAACCGCTTCGGGTGGGCCGTTCCTGGGCCGGGATAAAAAGTTCCTGGCACAGGTTACCAGGAAGGAAGCACTAAACCACCCAAACTGGGACATGGGAGCAAAAATCACTATAGATTCAGCTACACTGATGAATAAGGGTCTGGAAGTAATTGAAGCGAAGTGGTTATTTGGTTTAAGTCTTGACCAGGTGGAGGTAGTTATCCACCCTCAGTCAATAATACATAGCATGGTACAGTTTACCGATGGCTCAATCAAAGCCCAAATGGGTCTACCGGACATGAAGCTGCCGATATTATTTGCACTTTCATATCCTCAACGGTTAGCCACTGATTTTCCCAGATTGGATTTTTCAAAGTTCACGGAATTAACCTTTGAGCAACCAGATCTGCAAACATTTCGTAATTTAGCACTTGCATTTGAGGCGATGAAGCTAGGTGGGAACATGCCTTGCGTGTTAAACGCCGCCAATGAGGTAGCTGTAGCGGAATTTTTACAGGAGCGAATTGGATTTATGGAAATGTCAGAAGTGGTGGAAAGCTGCCTTTCAAAGATGCCTTTCATAAAATCTCCCTGTTACGAAGATTTTGTAGCTACCGATAAACAAACAAGAATTAAAGCACAAGAGATAATTAATTGATGGAAACGATAATAATGATTGCTCAAATTATTTTGAGCTTATCGATTTTAGTGGGATTACATGAACTCGGTCATTTAATAGCGGCCAAGTTCTTTGGTATGAGAGTTGAGCAATATAGTATTGGCTTCCCACCTAAAATATTTGGTGTAAAATATGGTGAAACTGTCTATTCTATTGGAGCCATTCCCTTGGGAGGATTTGTGAAAATTTCCGGAATGATCGACGAGTCGCTTGACACCGAAAAAATGAAGGAAGATCCTGAGCCCTGGGAATTCAGAGCGAAACCGGCCTGGCAGCGCCTGATTGTAATGATGGGTGGTATTATTATAAACGTGATACTGGGAATTATCATTTTTATTTTCTTGAACTACCATTTTGGAGAAACATATGTTTCCAAAGATGAAGCAAACAGATATGGTATATATGCTTTTGATCTGGGAGAAGACCTTGGGCTAAAAACCGGTGACAAGATCATTAGGGTCAATGGACAGGATTATGACAAATTCGGGGACCTTCTAAGCCCTGATATTATGCTGGGCAGCGAAAGTTATTACACCGTTGATCGGGATGGGGAGGTATTCGATATTAGTATACCAGCTGATTTCATAGAACGACTAAACGATGAAGGAAAGGAAAGCGGGTTTATTTCAATTCTGCAGCCCTACGAAGTGGACAAAGTGGACAAAGGTTCACCAGCCCAGGAAGCTGGATTACAAAGTGGAGATAAAATCCTTGCGGTTAATGATCAGGATACCCGGTATTTCCAGTTATTACGAGACGTAATACTGGAAAATAAAGACCGGGAAGTCTCTCTTAAAATTGAACGGGCTGGGGAGGTAATCATGCGCACGGTTTCCGTAAATGATAAAGGCACTATTGGGTTTAAGGCAAACCTGCTGCTTGAAACACAAAGAGTACAGTACACATTCCCGGAGGCCATAAGCAGCGGAGTAACGGAAGCATTTCAGGTAACCATATTCAACATCCGGGGCTTGGGTAAGATTATCCGCGGTGAGGTCGGAAGAAAATCTGTAAAGAGTGTAATTGGCATCGCAGAGTATTTCGGTGGAACCTGGGATTGGCAGCGGTTTTGGTTCCTTACGGGAATGTTGTCAATGTGGCTGGCATTTCTAAATTTCTTGCCTATTCCGGCATTGGATGGAGGTCATGTGATGTTCCTTGGATATGAGATAGTGAGTGGCCGGAAGCCTTCAGATAAATTCCTGGAAGGTGCCCAAAAATTTGGGATGGCATTTCTGCTGGTACTGATGGTTTTCCTTATTGGAAATGACATAGTAAATGCCATTTTCGATTAATCGTCAGATCCGTCTCGAAATATTTCAAACTCAACCCTGCGGTTGAGTTTTTTATCTTCATTGGTCACTTCATCAACTATTGGTTTGGTGTTTCCATATCCGACAGCGGAGATTCTGTCTTCAGCTATATTACCAAAATTTACCACGTAGTCTCGAATAGCCGCTGCGCGTTGCTGGGACAGCACTAAATTAAATTGAGCACTTCCGTCAGAATCGGTATGACCTGCAATGTTTACCTTAAATTCAGGGTTGTCTAACATAAAATCAATGATCTTATCAAGATCCCCATACATATTGGGGAGGATTTCAGCCTTACCGTTTTCAAATTCTATAGACTCGAATTTTAGTTTGCTGGTTAAAGGCTGTGCGGTCCGGTGGATCTCAGTGTCTCCTTCCAGGTAAAAAATCTCTTCAATGCGAAAATAATCATCTCCCTGGATGATCAGCAGATAGTTATTATTGTTGATCAGTTCGAATTGGAAAGTACCATTAGGACGTAAAAACTTTGGTGCTACCTCAATACCATTATCCAGGTCGATAATTGACACAATACCGCTCATCGGCAGTCCGGTGAGGGAATCGAGGAGTACCCCGGAAAAGCTAGTGGTGGCTTCTGGTTGTGCGCCCATTGGCAAAGGAAATGAAAACAGATCAAGGTTTTCTATGTCTCTTGCTTTGGACGAGGCGTAGTACAAATTTCTTGATTGTGAATCTATGGTGAAATAGAATTCGTCACCTGATCCGTTGACCAATGGGCCTACGTTTTGGGGTTCCTGCCAGCGTCCATTCAGCCATGCTGACTTATAAATATCGAAAGAGCCAAAATTTAGTAGATGTCCGTTGCTGGTAAAGTATAATACCTGATGTCTCGGATGATAAAATGGGCTTACCTCATTGCCCCGGGTATTTACCAGTGGACCAACGTTTTGAGCTGGAGTCCATGCCCCGTTTTTGTCTTTGTAGGTGAAGTATATGTCAGATAGTCCGAAACCGCCGATGCGGTCGGAGGCAAAATAAAGTGTATCTTCAGTATGGGATAACGTGGGATGTGAGTCCCATGAAATGCTGTTTACATTAACACCAAGATTTCTTACGTTCCCCCAGGTACTGTCTTCTTTAATTTCAGCTACAAAAAGATCGCAACTACCCATAGTTCCCGGAGCATGGCATCTGGCAAAATACAAAGTGTTGCCGTCTGAATTAATGCAGGCCGACCCTTCATTGAACTCCGTGTTAATTGCATCCAATGCTACTGCCGTTGACCAGTTCCCATCCGACCCATGGCTGACAAACAGATCTTCATTCTGGGTTTTTTTAGCGGCCACAACCCGTTCATTTCTTTTGGAAGTTAGAATTAGCAGGTTATTATTGAGATTTAGGGTGGGACCGTAATCTGCCTGTTTCGAATTCACCGAATTCCCCATGTTCAGTAAAACTCCCCTGGGAGGTTGTAGTGTATCCACCGCTTTTCTATATTCAACAAGCTCATAATAGTAATCTAGCGGTACGTAATAATCCACATTATTTTTATTTAAGCTGTCGTAGTAAAGTTCAACTTTTTCAATATCGATGTCGTCCCGGTGATGCTTCAACACCAACTGGTAAAGGCTAATGGCATCAACTTGTGAACCGTATAGCTCTGTCAATTTGGCCAGTCTCCAAAGTAAGAAAGTGTCTTTATAGAAATTCTCGATTCCAAAATTATTTACATAAGGCTTGAGTACCGTATATAACTCACTCCATTGTTTTCTACTCTCTAATTTTTGAATTTCGTTCCATTTTCGCTTATCATAATAATACTTCACCTTATTCAAATTGGGGAAATCTCCAATTGAAGTGATTTCAGGGTCTTTTTTATCAAGAACGTTAGAGATATTAAGAAACTTCTTCTTTTCAGGTTTCTGTGCCGATACCTGGAAAGTTGCTATACAAAGCAACGTCAAAATAGCAAATTGGATTCTGGACACCATCTAAAAATACCTGCCTTCTAGCCAAACAACCCGCATAATAAGTATATATATTTATAATTTGGCATAGCTCTTGCAAAATAGGTACTGCAGTATTAAGAAGAAGCAAATTAAGTAAATTATGCCAATTTGGCATAGAGAGAGGATTTATGAATAATACCGATCAATTGTTAAATAATATGGTACTGGGTGCGATAGATGAAGAAGATAATGATGGTCTGATACAAATTATAGATACAGAGCAGGAAGGTGACGATCAATTGACCAAGTATCCGGATAGCCTGCCAATTTTACCAATTAGAAATACAGTGCTTTTCCCCGGCGTGGTACTACCCATAACCGTTGGGAGACAAAAGTCCATTAAACTGGTCAAGAAGGCATATCGCGGGAACCGTATTATTGGGGTGGTTGCTCAGAAAAACAATCAGGTCGAGGAGCCTGAAATTGACGATATCTATCAAATAGGTACGGTAGCCAAAATAATCAAGATGATAGTATTGCCCGATGGCAACACTACCATTATTATACAGGGGAAGAATCGATTCAAGATTGAATCATTCGCACAAATTCAACCATACTTCACGGCAAATGTGAGCTATATGCAGGAAAAATTTCTTGCAAAAAACAGCAAGAAGACGGTAGCTGTGGTGCAATCCCTGAAGGACGCGGCTTCGAAAATACTCAAACTGAACCCGGAAATTCCGCAGGAAGCCCAGGTAGCTTTGGACAACATTGAAAGTCATACTTTCCTTACTCATTTTCTTTCTTCGAACATCAATGCCGAGGTAGCCGACAAACAGCAGTTACTGGAAATCGACGACGGTATGGAACGCGCCACTGTATTGCTCGAGCATATGATGAAGGACATTCAGATGCTTGAGCTCAAACGAGAGATACAGAATAAAGTGCATTCGGACATAGACCAGCAACAGCGTGACTTCTATCTGAGACAACAGATTAAAGTATTACAGGACGAATTGGGTCATGATGGTCCGGATCAGGAAGTTGAAGCACTCAGAGCCCGTGGAGATAAAAAGAAATGGTCCAAGGAAATTCACGCACACTTTAATAAGGAACTGGACAAGTTACTACGACTAAACCCGGCTTCCGCTGAATATCCGGTAGCCTTTGGTTATGTTGAACTGTTTATTGATTTACCTTGGAATGAGTATACTTTAGACAGTTTTGATCTTAATAAAGCCAGAAAAATACTTGACCGCGATCATTACGGATTGGACACGGTAAAAGACCGTATCATAGAATACCTGGCGGTGTTGAAATTGAAGCAGGATATGAAAGGACCTATTCTTTGCCTTTACGGACCTCCGGGAGTGGGAAAAACATCACTTGGGAAAAGTATCGCAGAGGCTCTGAATCGAAAGTATGTGCGCATGTCATTGGGTGGTGTCCATGACGAAGCTGAGGTACGTGGTCACCGAAAGACCTATGTTGGGGCCATGCCCGGCAGGATTGTACAGAACATTAAAAAAGCAAAATCCTCAAATCCAGTATTCATACTGGACGAGATCGATAAGGTTCGCGCTGATTTTCGGGGAGATCCATCATCGGCATTATTGGAAGTACTGGATCCTGAACAGAACAGCACTTTCAACGATAATTATTTGGAGGTCCCTTACGACTTAAGTAAGGTGTTGTTTATTGCCACCGCCAATTCCCTGGATACCATTCATCCTGCACTCAGAGATCGTATGGAGATCATTGAAATCAGCGGATACACCCTGGAAGAGAAAGTTAAAATTGCTAAGAAGCACCTGGTTCCCAAGCAAAAAAGAGAGCATGGACTGAAAGCCAAGGATTTCACCATGTACAAAGCAGCGCTGGTTAAAATTATCGAGAAATATACCCGTGAATCCGGGGTTAGAAACCTGGAGCGTAAGGTTGGAACCGTGGCACGAAAAATTGCCAAATCAATTGCGCTGGAAGAGGAATACAGTAAAAGTATAGGCCCGAATGAGGTAACGGAACTCCTGGGCCCGTCAAGATTTGATAAAGAATTATACCAGGGCAATGCTATCGCCGGAGTAGTTACCGGTTTGGCCTGGACCCAATCAGGAGGTGAGATCCTTTTTATTGAGTCGAGTTTAAATAGGGGCAAGGGTAAGCTTACTATTTCCGGTCAATTGGGAGATGTAATGAAGGAATCTGCAGTAGCAGCGCTTTCATACATCAAAGCTCAGGCTGAACCATTGGGAATAGATTATAAGGTTTTCGATAATTACGATTTGCACATTCATGTGCCGGCTGGAGCAGTACCGAAGGACGGACCTTCTGCTGGTATCACCATGGTCACTTCGCTTGCTTCAATTTATACGCAACGAAAAGTTAAGGACAAAATCGCCATGACCGGTGAAATTACCCTGCGTGGTAAGGTGTTACCCGTAGGTGGCGTAAAAGAAAAACTATTAGCGGCTAAACGAGCGGGAATTAAGGAAGTTATCTTAAGCAATAGAAACCGAAAAGATATTAGTGAAATAAATGAGGTTTACCTGAAAGGACTTAAGTTACATCTGGTAGACACTGCGGATGAGGTGCTGGATATTGCACTGTTAAAGCAACCGGCGGATCAGCCAATTAAGTTTATTTTGCCAGAGAATTCAAAGAAATAAGTCATGTTGAATAAACATCAGTATCTGACCCCCAGGGAAATTGTAAAGGAGTTGGACAAGTACATTATCGGTCAGAAGAATGCCAAGCGCAATGTAGCCATAGCGCTTAGGAACCGTTGGCGGAGAATGAGTGTCCCTACAGAAATGAAGAAGGAGATTATTCCCAACAACATTTTAATGATTGGAGCAACCGGTGTGGGTAAAACTGAGATTGCCCGGCGGCTGGCTAATCTGGCGGATGCCCCATTTTCGAAAGTGGAGGCTTCCAAGTTTACAGAAGTAGGTTATGTTGGCCGGGACGTAGAGAGTATGGTCAGGGACCTGGTTGAACAGGCGGTTAATCTGGTGAAAACCAGTAAGCAGGAAGAGGTTAAGGAGAAGGCTGCCCTACTGGTGGAGGACTTAATCCTTGATGCCCTAATCCCGCCAATCAGGTCCGGGCAATCTGCTGCGATAAGTTCCGAGGATACCGAAATGCCACAGAATGACGCTGAGTTGAATGAACGTACCAGAGAGCGATTTAGGGAAAAAATACGCAGTGGAGAACTCGACCATCGCAAGATCGAGATCAATATACGTAAACCTGTGAATCCAGGGGTTGGCATGATAGGTGGTGGCATGATGGATGAATCTTCCATGATCAATCTGCAGGAAATGATTGGTAATATGATGCCAAAGAAAAATAAGAAACGGAAGGTCACCATTCAGGAAGCTAAAAGAATCTTGCAGGAAGAGGAGGCTGCCAAGCTGATAGACATGGATGAAGTGAAGGACGAGGCCATTCATAAAGCTGAGAATACCGGCATTATCTTCATTGATGAAATCGACAAAATTGCAGGAGGGAGTGGAAAGCAGTCAGGACCCGACGTAAGCCGGGAAGGCGTTCAGCGGGATCTGCTGCCGGTGGTTGAAGGAACAGCAGTTAATACCAAGTATGGTGTGATTAAAACCGATCATATCCTGTTTATCGCCGCCGGTGCCTTTCACGTCTCCAAGCCCAGCGATCTGATTCCTGAATTGCAGGGTCGTTTTCCAATCAGAGTGGAACTGGAAAATCTCACCAAGGATGATTTTTATCATATACTTAAGGAGCCTAAGAATGCATTAACCAAACAATATGAGGCGTTATTCAACGCAGAGGAAGTTTCATTGGACTTTCAAGATGAAGCGCTGCATGAAATCGCGGAGATCGCTTTTAAAGTAAATAGCGAGGTAGAGAATATCGGCGCCAGGAGATTACATACTGTGATGAGTCATCTACTGAATGAGTTGCTTTTTGATATGCCCGATGTCCTTGCCCCCAATGCACAGGTAGTGATTACCAGGGAGCTGGTGTCTGAGCGTCTGGATGAGTTGGTTAAAACTAAAGATCTAAGCGAGTATATACTGTAGCTTTAGTTTATAATGTTTCGTGTTACGTTCCGGCGACTTATCTTAGCGGGCTGCACAATCCTTATTTAAATTTGGCTTTGCCGGTTAGCAGCTGGGGTTGGTAATCCAACAGGCTTTCTTTTAGGTTATTGGACTTTTAGCCCACGCAGGCTCCAGACCTTATACATCATCATTCAACCAGCGACACGGCCCCCTTCATTTTCTTAATTCCCATTTTGGCCACAGCTAACGGGTCTTCTTTCCAATATTCACGATTAAACAACTCCAGTGAAAGTACCGTGGTACCGCCACAAACTTTAAGGTCTGTTAATATCTGTTTGAGAGGGGCCGCACCATCTCCCGGGTATATTCTGTCAGCGTCACTTTGTTCAGTACGGGGTTTTGAGTGGGGAAAATCATTCATATGAAACACCTCGATAAAACTGCCGTTAAGCATCTTGAGACTTTCAAAACCGGATCCACCGCGAAAAAGGTGATAAACATCCGGTAGAATCCTTGCATCTGCATCGTTGGCCGCTGCAGCCATCATTAGTACCTGTCCCATATGATACAATACCGGTGAAGGCCCCCAAAATTCCAATTGAGGCATTACACCTGTTTCCCTGCCTAATTCAAGCAGCTCACCGTATCTTTTACCAGCTTTAAATAAGTCCAGGGGCTTGTCACCACTTAACCCGGCGGGAGCTGCTGCAATTCTGGTGCCTCCTATTTCTTTTAGCATAAGCATTTCCTCGCGCATTTGCTTAAAAGCCTGCTGCTTTTCTTCCTCTCCTTCGGCCAACCAGGGAGCAAATCCGATAGCGTTCTCTACCTTTATTCCCTTTCGTTCAATCAGACCCCTGAGGGAGGCCAGCGAATTGCCCGCTTCTGTATACTCTTTAAGATCCCGAATCCATACCTCGATTCCATCGTACCCCGCATCGGCCGCTATTTCCACGTATTGGGATATACCTAGTTTCTGTCCACTGATGGTGCTGGTGTTAAGGCAATAGCGGAAGCTCGAAATTTCATCCCTGTCTTTTGAGAATCCTGTTATCGGCAGAAATCCAGCAGTACCTGTTGCTCCAATAGCGATGAGCGCTTCTCTTCTGGTTATCATTTTTCTTTCATTTAGTCTAAATGTTATAAATACAGTGGTTAAGTGTAGCTAACCTGCCTGAGGATGATAAATTGATGAATATTGCCGAAATCATAACTAATACCACCATCAAACACTCAATTATAACATTTTATCCGTTTGATAATCCTAATAATGATAGTGTTTTTAGATTTCCAGGTTCAAAACGTATAGGCAACCTCCATTTTTGTCAAGCCTTTAAAGACTCTTTTGAAGTGGTTTTATCTCCAGGTGTTAGCCACTGTTTTACAAAGGAGATTGGCGCGACAACAAGCTACTTACTGACATCTGCCATTGACCGGTAAATGGCAGGTGCTTTCTGATAGAACAACCAGGATTGAGGCTGGTTATAAGGTCTAAAGGTGCCTTCTTTTTTTGATCAAGGTAGGGAACATTCCAAAACGTGCCACCGGCTCGCTGGTATTGTAAAGCCTTTGAAATGGCACGCAGTCGGCTAGAAAAACTAAAAACTAAAAACTAAAAACTAAAAACTAAAAACTAAAAACTAAAAACTAAAAACTAAAAACTAGCATTGATGTTTACTCTTTACGCAATTTCTTCCCCTTAGGACGGCTTTTCTGAGCCAGTTTCACTGCCTGGTAAGCGTTCACCACACCCCCGGTTTCGCTCAGCTCCCCAAACTTTGTCTCTTCTTCTGTGCCTGGAATAGTTACTTTCTGTTTGCTGAAGTCAACTGTGGATTTTATTAAAATATTTCGTACCTCTTCTGCACTGAGCCCCGGAAAGTACGACATGATCATCGCTGCAACTCCGGTAGTTACCGGCGCGGCCATGGAAGTACCACTGGCTTCTTTATATTTTTGATCAGGTGCAGACGAAAGAATATCTACTCCTGGTGCAAACAAATCCACTGATTGTTTTCCGTAATTTGAAAAGGACGCGGGCAGTTCATTGCCGCCTTTCCAGCTTACAGCTCCAACTTCCAACCAGTTGTTTACGCTTTCACCGGTCGAAGCGATAGTTTTTGAGGGGTAGTGGATGATTTCGTCATTGTTGTGAGCGCTATTACCGGCTGCATGAATTAATAGCACACCCTTAGATTCGGCAAACTTAACTGCTTTATCAACCGCTTCTTTGTCGGGACTGAACCTCTTTCCAAAACTCATGTTAATAATTTGAGCCCCGTTTTCAACTGCATAAATAATTGCATTGGCTACATCCTTGTCTCGCTCGTCTCCATTAGGGACGGCACGAACTACCATGATACGAACGTTATCCGCAATACCATCAACGCCAACTCCGTTGTGGCGGCTTGCAGCAATTATTCCGGCTACGTGGGTGCCGTGAAATGCGTAGTTTCCTATTACGTCATTATTTCCGTAAGTTTTCTCATAAGGGTTATCAATGTCATCACCAATGATCTTCCTGGGATCAAAATCCTGATTGTAACCGTAGTTTAAAGCTGTGGTGAAGTATTCATTCCCTTGCTCCATATGATCCGAGTCCAGCCCATTGTCAAAAGCGGTAAGCATAATGTCGCGAGCCAGGGTAATCTTGTCGTCAGGGGAATCCCAACTGATTAGATCTTCCCTGGTCAACTCTTCACGGTCCGTATAGGCCTTTAGCAGTCTTTCTGCTTTTTTATACTGTTCGTAGAAATTATTGAAACCAGCAAACTGATTCTCCATCTTTTCAACAGTACTGTTATATTCATTCTCAATTTTGCGGAAATAGGCCCATTCTTCATCGTTCTCTTTCTGCGCTTCGGTCATGCCAGCATATTTTTGCTGCAGCCTTACATACTCCCTGGTGAGTTCATAACTGTCGTATTTTACGTTATCCCCCTCTTCACTACCAAGGAAATTCCAGCCATGTATGTCATCTATGTAGCCGTTTTGGTCGTCATCAACACCATTTCCCGCAATTTCGTCCACATTTGTCCAGATTACATCTTTGAGATCCTCGTGATCAATATCAATCCCTGAGTCAATAACAGCTACGGTAACAGTTTGTGAGGTTCTTCCTTCAAGGAATTTATAGGCTTTCTCGGTGCTAATACCAGGAACCAGGTCAGCCTCGGGATCTAACATCCACCAACTGGAAGGGGCAGTCTTAATGGAATCATTATCGGATTTAATGATTACCGATTGATCTGCCTGAATATTACCACACAGACTTATAGCAATGAAAACAAGAAGTAATTTCTTCATGATTAATCTCATTTTAAAATAACGGCTCCAAATATAGCTCCAAATAGCACATTTTCCATCAGGATTAATGGGGATAAGTTGCGCTATGTAAGAAAAACCACAGAATCGGTGAAGTTAAATTCCATAAATGCCTCAAAATCCCGGATTAACGGCAGTCAAACAGCCAGAGCAAGAGTGTGGAGCCTGCTGGAGGCTGCTTTAAAAGGGGACTGTGTGCTCTTTTT
Organism: Cyclobacteriaceae bacterium; assembly: GCA_021604845.1. GTDB lineage: Bacteria > Bacteroidota > Bacteroidia > Cytophagales > Cyclobacteriaceae > SZUA-3. Next base: position 7,806 of record BQJT01000043.1, on the reverse strand, counting down.
CTGTGCGGAGAGATTGACAAAGAAGTTCCGCCGTTAGCTTGGAGGATATTCAAATAACTATGTGATTTTCACCACCCTTGATTTCGACGGTAACTCCTACCAGGCAGTAATAACCACTAGTTAACTTAAATCTGATATTGTTTTATAAGCATTCCGCTCCCCGCTTCCCGCTCCCTACTCCATGCTCCCTACTCCATGCTCTATGCTCCCTGCTCCATGCTCTATGCTCCATGCTCCATGCTCCCTACTCCATGCTCTATGCTCCATGCTCCATGCTCCCTACTCCATACTCTATGCTCTATGCTCCATGCTCTATGCTCCATGCTCCATCTCCACCACCAGGTCGTCCTGTTCAACAATCACTCCTGACTGTAAATGAACTTTTTTTATTTTCCCGGCGGATACTGCAGTTACAGAGGTCTCCATTTTCATCGCCTCAATTACGAACAACAGGTCATTTTCCTTGATTGTTTGGCCTTCGGCTACGTGTACTTTGGCTATTCTACCCTGAAGTGGAGCTCCCACTTCGTAATCGGATTCGGCCTTGCGATGAACCGGCCGGGTGGCTTTATAACTGTGGTCCCGTATCTTAATTCTACGTGTCTGACCGTTGAGTTCAAAAGAGACAGTACGCATACCATCGTCATCGGGTTCAGAGACAAAAAGCATCCTGATTATAATGGACTTTCCATTATCGATTTGAACCAGGGTTTCTTCATCCTGTTTCAATCCGTAAAAGAAACTTAATGTTGGTAAATACCATACTTCACCATATACCTGACGATATGCATAATAGTCTTCAAATACTTTAGGATATAACTGGTGGCTTAGAAAATCCAGGAAGTTGATATTCACCGGGAATTTCTGCTGAAACTGTTCATAACCCTCATCAAAATCGATTGGTTCCAAATGCTTATTGGGTCGATCGGTAAAGGGCTTCTCTGTCTTAAGTATAATCTTTTGTAATTTTTTCGGGAACCCGCCATGGGGTTGACCCAGGTTACCCCTGAATAGATCCATTACAGAATCAGGAAAAGATAGTCCTTTATCCGGGTTTAGGATGTCTTCCCGGGTTAAGCCATTGGAGGTCATAAAGAGGGCCATGTCTCCCACTACCTTTGAGGACGGCGTAACTTTTACGATGTCTCCAAACATCTGATTCACCGTACGATAGTTGATTTTAATTTGTTCAAACTTATCCTCTAGCCCCAGCGCAACCGCCTGGGGGCGCAGATTTGAATATTGCCCGCCTGGGATTTCATGTTCATATACCTGTGCTGTTCCAGCTTTCAGACCTGACTCAAATGGATAATAGAACTCCCTGACATCTTCCCAATAGTTAGCATATTCATTTAGCTTGGGCAGGTCGATGGCTTGCTCTCTGGGGTGATTCTGCAGTGCGGCTACCATCGAATTAAAGTTAGGTTGAGAGGTCAGGCCTGAAACAGAACTCAAGGCCACGTCTACCACGTCCACTCCGGCTTCGATCGCCTTTAAATAGGTCGCAGCCTGGATGGAAGAGGTATCGTGGGTGTGCAGGTGTATGGGTAAGTCAATTGCCTGCTTGAGCTCGGTGATCAGTATTTCCGCTGCACCGGGTTTTAAAAGTCCAGCCATATCTTTGATGGCAAGGATATGAGCTCCTTCGTCCTCCAATTGACGGGCCATATCCAGATAGTATTGAAGGGTGTACTTCTTATTGTTGGGGTTGGAAAGATCACCGGTGTAGCAAATACATGCCTCGGCTAGCGATTCCGTACGTTCCCTTACTGCTCTGATACTTATTTTCATAGCTTCAATCCAGTTTAGTGAATCAAAAATTCTGAAAATATCGATACCGGAATCAGCGCTCTTTTCTATGAACTTCTCGATCAAATTATCGGGGTAGGCTTTGTAACCCACAGCATTTGATCCACGCAACAGCATCTGAAGTAATATATTTGGCATTGCTTGTCTCAGCCGTTCCAGTCTTTTCCAGGGACTTTCATGAAGGAAACGCATACACACGTCGAAAGTAGCTCCTCCCCAGACTTCCATAGAAAATACCTCCGGATGGTTTTTCGCAAAGCCTTCAGCTACGTTTAGCATATCAATGGTGCGGACACGTGTGGCCAGCAGAGACTGATGGGCGTCCCTGAAAGTAGTATCTGTAAATTGAATCTGTTTCGACTCTTTGAGCCATCGCACGAATTTCTCCCTTCCCAATTCGTTAAGACGATCCTTTGACCCTTTCGGGTACTCTCCAAATCGATCAAAAGCCGGGATTGTGGGTGTGCGAAAAATCTTACCCGGGTCGAACTTCTTTACATCCGGATTTCCGTTGACGATTACATCGGCAAGATAGCGTAGCGTTTTGGTTCCCCGGTCCAGTTTCCTGGGTATCTTAAACAGTTCGGGATGATTGTCGATAAATTTAACTGTCGCATCTCCCCGGTAAAAAATTCGATGAGATATTACGTTTTCAAGGAAGCCAATATTGGTTTTCACCCCTCTTATGCGAAATTCCCTCAAGGTTCGGTGCAACCGGTAAGAAGCTCCCTTTAGGGTCCGGCCCCAGGCAGATACTTTAACCAACATCGAATCAAAAAATGGTGATATACGTACTCCTGGATAGCTACTTCCTTCATCCAGCCTTATTCCAAAACCTCCGGCATTCCGATAGGCAATAATGGTTCCGTAATCAGGTTGAAATCCGTTTTCGGGGTCCTCGGTAGTAACCCGGCATTGAATAGCATACCCGTTACACTTGATGTCTTCCTGACTATTAATATAAATACGCGGATCATCCAGTGCATAACCTTTGGCGATCAATATTTGAGATCTTACAATATCAATACCAGTTACCTCCTCGGTAATGGTGTGTTCAACCTGAATCCTTGGATTAACTTCTATAAAGTAGATATTTTCATCCTTATCCACCAGGAATTCTACAGTTCCAACATTGTTGTAATTGACAAACCCGGTGATCTTTAAGGCGTACTGGTAGATTTTTTCTTTAGTACTGCTTTTGAGAGTAGGGCAGGGGGCAATTTCAACTACTTTTTGAAACCGGCGCTGTACCGAACAATCCCTTTCATATAGATGCACCAGATTGCCGTAGTTGTCTCCCATGATCTGCACCTCAATATGTTTGGGAGAATCGATATACTTTTCCAGGAAAATGGTATCATCACCAAAAGCATTGAGTGCTTCATTGCGGGCTTCGTGATAGCCCTTTACCAGTTCTTTTTGGTTCCGAACTACTCGCATTCCTCTTCCACCTCCGCCGGAGGCAGCCTTGATCATTACCGGATATCCTATTCTTGCTGCCTCTTCAATGGCATTTTTCTCCTTGCTAAGATCCTCCTTACTGTCTTGAATTACCGGTATCCCTGCCTTTATGGCGATCCTTTTAGCAGCAACCTTGTCACCTAACTGATCCATTACCTCTGACTTGGGACCTATAAAGATGATCCCTTCCTCCTCGCATCTTCTGGCAAAGTTTACATTCTCTGAAAGGAACCCGTATCCGGGATGGATGGCATGGACCCCGTGGGTTTTGGCAAGGCTAATAATCTCTTCTATGTCCAGATAAGGTTTTAGCGGATCGTCGTTGGCCCCTATCTGATAGGCTTCATCGGCCTTATATCTATGAAGTGAATACCGATCTTCATAAGTATAAATAGCTACCGTAGGTATATTAAGTTCAGAGGCTGCTCTGAGTATTCGAATAGCTATTTCTCCGCGATTAGCTACTAAGATTTTGTCTAACTTCTTTAAATCCATCGGTATAGAACTAGTTGCCAGCGAAATTAGATAATTTATACCCAACGCCACAAGCCAAGGGCTTAGAATTTAGCACGGTACGCTACGTTCTGCAGGCTATCTTTGCATAAACAGGTTTATAAGCGACGATTACTCTATGCGACTTTAAGCATTCCTTTAATTGTAAATGACAGCACGGCTTATTATATTACCTGCCTTTTCTTCAAACCTGCCCTTTCTTCCAAAAGCTGTAAAAGTTTTACGTTTCGAAACAAGTAGCCTTGTTCTAAAAAAAACCACGCCGAAAGGCGTGGTTTTATGTTATTAGCTAGCTTCTATTGATAACCCATCCCATAGTTACCGGGTTACTGCCATAAGCAGGTCGTGTTGAGTAATAATGTGGACCCGATCATTATTGTCTCTTACTAGCAGCGCATTATTATTTTTATTGATCAGCGAGCTAAGTACATCCAGCGTATTGTCCATTGCAACAAACTGGAAGGGTGGATCCATGACCTCTGAGACTTCCTTATCTTTTAGCTCCGGGTTTTCTATTAACTGTCTTAAAATCTTCGAGTCAGTAAGACTTCCCACAAATTCATTCTTATCGGTAACCGGTAATTGAGAGATACTCCTTGAGTGCAGCAATTGAATGGCTTCGCCAACGGTTTGATGGATCTCTACAGTTAGCAGATTCCCATTGTCAGTCCGGCTTTGAATTATATCTCTGGCATTGGCAAAATTATTACTTTCGACGTAGCCGTGATCCTTCATCCAATTATCATTATAGATCTTACCAAGATAGCGGGTGCCATGATCAGGCATGATGATTACCATTACGTCATCTTCGGATAGATGTGTACGGGCGTATTCCAGTGCCCCGAAAACTGCTGAACCACAGGACCAACCTACAAAAAGGCCTTCCTCACGAGCCAGTTTCCGGGTCATTATTGCCCCATCTTTATCAGTTACTTTTACAAAAGTATCGATCAGGTCGAAGTCAACATTTTTAGGTAATATGTCTTCACCGATACCTTCTGTCAGGTATGGATATACTTCCTTCTCGTCGAACTCGCCAGTTTCTTTGTACTTTTTGAATACTGAACCATAAGTGTCTATGCCTACTGAGATTACTTTCGGATTCTGTTCTTTCAGGTACTTGGCAGTGCCGCACATAGAGCCGCCGGTGCCTACACCCGCTGCCAGATGGGTAATACGGCCTTCGGTTTGTTGCCAAATTTCGGGTCCGGTGGTTTGATAGTGGGCTTTAGTATTACTAAGGTTATCGTATTGATTGGGATAAAATGAGTTGGGTGTTTCCCGATTGATCTTTTTGGCTACTGAATAGTAGGACCGGGGATCCTCGGGTGATACATTAGTAGGGCATACAATCACTTCAGCCCCCACCGCTCGCAATATATCTATCTTTTCCTGAGATTGTTTATCGGACAGGGTAAACACACATCTATATCCCTTAGCAATAGCTACCAGCGCGAGTCCCATTCCGGTATTTCCCGAAGTACCTTCAACTATAGTTCCTCCGGGTTTTAGCACTCCACTGGCTTCGGCATCCTCAATCATGGCCAGAGCCATACGATCCTTCATGGAATTACCAGGGTTGAAATATTCTACCTTGGCAAGTATGGTACCTTTAACCCCCAGGTTTACCTTGTTCAGGCGCACCAATGGGGTATTTCCGATGGTATCAACAATTGAATTATAGTACATTAACCTGTGGTTGATCAGGTTAAAATTACCAAGACTATGGCTGAATAAAAAAGAAGCGCAGGACTATTGTTCTATTCCGGCACCTGCAAGTAAATACAATACAGCCATACGGATGGCAACCCCGTTCTCCACCTGTTCCAAAATGATGGAATGCTCTGAGTCTGCCACATCGCTATGGATTTCAACCCCGCGGTTGATTGGCCCGGGATGCATGATGGTAATAGGTTTATCCAATGCATCCAGGCGCTGCCGGTTTACACCGTAATAAAGTGTGTATTCCCGCAAGGATGGGAAGTATTTGATCTGCTGCCTTTCAAGTTGGATCCTTAAAATATTGGCTACATCGCACCAGGCCAGCGCTTTGTCAATATCCAACTCCACTTTCACCCCAAGTTGCCCGATATATTTGGGTAACAAGGTGTTGGGTCCACAAACCATCACTTCTGCTCCTAACTTCTGCAGGGCGAAAATATTTGATAATGCTACCCGGCTATGCAGGATATCACCAACGATGACCACTTTCTTACCTGCTATACTTCCAAGTTTTTCCTTAATGGAGAATGCGTCCAGTAATGCCTGGGTAGGATGTTCATGAGTGCCATCTCCGGCGTTGATAATGTTTGCCTTGATGTACTTAGCCAAAAAATGAGGGGCGCCTGGGCTGCTATGTCTTATGACTACCATATCGACTTTCATAGCCAATATATTATTCACCGTATCCAGCAGTGTTTCACCTTTCTTAACAGAGCTGCTTGAAGACGAAAAATTTATGACATCCGCAGAAAGTCGTTTTTCAGCCAATTCAAATGACAACCGGGTACGAGTGGAATTTTCAAAGAAAACGTTAGCAATAGTGATATCCCGCAGGGAAGGCACCTTTTTAATAGGACGGTTAATTACATCTTTGAAATTGTCTGCCGTCTGAAAAATTAACTCGAGGTCCTGGACCGAAAGATTTTTAATTCCAAGAAGATGAGGTACGCTCAATTGCGACATTTATTCAGTTGTTTACTAACCAAATGTTATCTTTTTTAGCCCCATGGCTCTCCCACTCAACCAGCACCCTTTGTGAGGGCATGGTATTTACGTTTATTCCGATATAATCTGCCTGAATCGGCAAATCCCGACTATACCTCCGATTAACCAAAACCAGAAGTTCTACCTTCCGAGGTCGTCCAAAGGCAATCATGGCATCCAGGGCAGCACGAACACTGCGACCGGTGAAAAGTACGTCATCCACCAGTATTACCTTCTGGTTTTCAATAATAAAAGGAACCGAAGTGGTATTCGCTTCCAAAGGAATATCACGTCGCCGGAAATCGTCGCGGTAAAATGTAATATCCAAGTACCCCATTCTTACCGGTTTCTGAAGTAGTTTTTCCAGCTTCTGCTGTATTCGCTCCGCCAGGAATACACCCCTGGGCTGCAAGCCCAGTATCAAAGAATCATTAAAATCTTGGTGGTTTTCAATCAGCTGTTGACAAAGCCGGCTTACAGTGATTTCAAGAAGAGGACCGTCGAGTATTAGTCTTTTCTGCATAACGGGTGGCGCAAATATAGGAAAAGATGATCAACAAATTATTTGCAACCCCTAAATTGTTAATGTATCTCCGCAGATGTTTCCGCATTTACCGGATCAAAGGAGTAGATGATTTTATTAATGTAAAATACTTCACGATTCACATCGATACCATTAGGGGCAATATTTTTCAGTTTTTGCACGCCATAGGCGAAAAAATAATCACCATACCATTTCTTTAGCCCTCCTACCTCTGAGTCATTATTGCGTACTATATCATTTTCAAAGGCCAATTCGATCTCATTGAAAGCTTTTCCTTCCAGTACCTGGTCTCCCTGAATGATTTTAGACCTGATAACATCTTCATAGGTGTACAGAAGAATAACCTTATCGTCCTGAGCATTTATGTTTACCAGTTGGTCTAACTGGTAACTCAGTACATCATTAATTTCAAAGCTATTGTCATATACTAATCTTCCCTGTTGGTCAAATGCAATAACTACCGCATGGGTATATTTATACCCCTCAAAAGCAAGATATCCGAAACCGGGGTAATAAGCATAATTCGAAGCGCTGTTGTATTTTGGGTAGTAGGCTTCTCCAATCATCAAAAAATTCCCATTTTCTTCTAATATATCATGAACCATTAGCCGGTAGTTAAATCGCAGTTTTTTGCCTTTTATTTTTCGACGCTCCACTCTTTGTTTTACTCTGGCCGCTCTTTTGGCTTTCATGTAATTAAAGAAATTCTTAAGATCCCCGTAATTGTAGTATTTGAGTGCAGGAGTTTCCTGAGTGTTAGGATCTATTGATGC
>BQJT01000042.1 GCA_021604845.1 Cyclobacteriaceae bacterium | reverse complement strand
TGCATTTCCCACATTTCCTGAGTCATTACTCCTCTGAACCCGGCGTGATCCTGGCCGGTATCAGCACTGGAATGCATCCGAGCACTGGCCCTGTAACTGCTGCAGTAACTGTCATTACAAAGGAATGATCCTCCTCGTTGTACGCGTTGCGGCATGTACGGTTGTCTGGGATCATAGGGTTGTTTGGCACCTGAGGGATTTACCTGTAAACCCTTCGTCAGGCACTCCTGGTAGTAATTAGTGTTATACCAGTCTGCTGTCCATTCCCAGACGTTACCAGCCATATCAAAGAGGCCATAACCGTTAGGCTGAAATGATTTAACCGGAGCAGTAGTAAAGAACCCGTCGTCCTGTGAGTTGTACTCCGGGAACTTGCCTTGCCAGGTGTTACCGCAAACTGTTATATTATTGTTATCTCCCCAGGGGTATATTTTATTAGTTAGCCCCCCTCTGGCTGCGAACTCCCATTCGGCTTCTGTAGGAAGTCTTTTACCTGCCCATTTTAGATAGGCCTGGGAGTCGTCCCATGAAACCTGAACTACCGGATGATTCGTTTTACCTTCGATTGAAGTTTCCGGACCCTGGGGATGTCTCCAACTGGCGCCACTCACCCAACTCCACCACTGTGACCAGTCTTGCAAGTTGTTGGTAGCTACCGGAGTAAATACCATAGACGCTGCCACCAGTACTGAGTCGTGAGGTTTTGGAGTTCCGGGAGGTAATTGTTTGCGCATCTCATCCCAATCTGGTTTTACCTCGGCAGTAGTCACGTAACCGGTGGCTTCAACAAATTCCTGGAACTGCTGATTGGTCACTTCAGTGGCATCCATCCAAAAACCGTCTACTGCCACCTCATGGGCGGGTAGTTCATCTGCTCTGGCTTCGCGGTCGCGGTCCAGTGCTCCCATAGTAAACTTACCCCCTGGTATCCATACCATGCCGGGAGGGCCATTCTCCGGAGCCTCCGTAGGGGTTGGCTGATATGATTCGGCTGCCTTCTCATCCACCTTTTGTGGTACTATTTGTTCCTGAGGCTTTCGCTCATCTGTCTGGCAGGAGCCAAACAAGACTAAGCCGGCAGTGATAAAAGCAATCCAGGATAGAGAAATTTTTATTTTCATACTATGGTTGTAAAGCTTTGTCTTTCAGCAATTCCTGAGCGATAATATTTGCAAATACTTCAGACTCCTTGTGAATCGAAGATGCTTTCTTCTTAGTCTTTGTTTGAGCAGTCCATATCAGGCCCTCGCTGGCCACATCGTATAAATTTGATTCCAGAAAATAGGTGGTAGTTGTGCTATAATAGCCAGGGGTATGAATTGTAGCATATGCGTATTGGTAATAGCCGTAATAATTATATTGATATGCAGGATAGGCAAAGGAAAAGCTGGAACCCTGATTATAGCGTGTTTCCGTTTCCTGGTTCAGTATCGCCACAATCAACAGCCCGTCAAAGCCAAACTTTTCTACTCTTTCCTTTATTTTTTGCCGCATTTCTTCAGCTTCTACATCGCTGAATAGTTCTCGTTTTGCTGCAAATGGAAATATATCGAATGTTGGGGTTCCCTTAATACCCTTTTGATGTAAAACAGTAGCGATGTCAACTTCAACAATGGAACGGCCAGACATGTTGGGTGTTAATACCACCACCCCAATTTCCTTGAATTTCTTCGGTTCTGTATCTTCGCGGGCCCAGGAACCAATCAATTCAGTGGATCTGCAGGATGATATCAGCATCATCCATGCACAAATAAATAGCAGATTTTTCATGGATCAAACTTAGGATAAATAACCGCAAGCAACAAGTCTTCGATTCTGGTAGCAGTTGGCCCGTTTATACTCAAGAGTCCACCAAACCGTGAATTAAGTAGGGATCTTATCTTAACCAGGCGAAACCTACGCTCAGCGCCAGGTAGCTGTAGTCAAAGGAATCGCTGGTTGCAACGGCGTAGTTGTATTTGGCGGACAGGTTTATACCCATATCGAAAGCCACTGGAATATATACACCCAGTTCCGGATAAAAACCAAAGTGCCAATTGTTATTACTCACCTGGAAAAGACCAACATCTACTCGTTGCAAGCTACTAACGGTCCCAATTCCAGCGCCAACATAGGGCCTTACCCCGCCTGGTTCCCCGAGATAATAGTGACCTGTAACCATAATTGGAATAGTGTTGACGTAGCGAACCTGAGTTCCGGTAATATCCACCTCCTCCTGTGAAAATGTCCCTTCCAAGCGGTCTTTAAAAACCTGCCACCCTACACTAAATCCTACACTAAACTTGTCACTTTGTAAGTTCCTGGCTTCGAAGACCACACCCCTGGCACTGGAACTTTCAACAAAATCTTTAAGATCACCGGTGGGCAACCCAAAGCTATAAGTCACACTAGTGGCCCAGTCCCATGCTTGCGCATTTCCCTCAATAAAGACTCCGCAGGTAAATGCTATGATGATTATATATTTTTTAAACATGTTTCCTGAAATTAATTATCGTCCCAAATAAGATGATTGAACAAATGCCTGGTCAACATTGGTTTCTATTCTTTGTTGAATACTGGCATCACTGCCGGTAACCAGCCCGTTTAGGAATGCACTCCATATGATTTGCACCTCTTCATCTGCATTAAATGTCTGGCCGGGAGTAATCATATTCAATGTGATAGTACCAGTAGTATACTGACCTACTGGTACCCCAGGAAATCCACCACACCAACCGGGGCCCCATCCAGGAGGCCAATACCACCATCCCCAACCAGGGTAACAGGGAGCTATCACAGTGTTGTTTTGTACCAATAGTTCCACCAGTACCACCAGGTCGGCGGTATTGTTCTCGGCATCCGTTTCTTCCAAATACCCCAGATCCCTCATATTGGATCGCACTTTCTCAAGAATAAGAGCATCAAATTTCCCCTCGCTATCATCCATATCGCCTCCTATTCTTACTACCGAGTCAGGCACCGCGAAAGTGGTATAACTGGAATAGTCCTCGTCCGACTCATAAAATGTTGATACGGTATCCAACTCTTCAACCGTAAAATCTTCACCTGGGTAGCAATCTGAAAGTAAAAAATACACCAGGACCGGAGTTATCCATTTATTGCATCTCACTATACTCATAACCGATCATTCAATTTTTAAGGCCACAAACTTCCCTAAAAAATATAAACTAATCCAATAAAAATAAGATTATTCAAAGCGCAATAAGTGAAGCTTCTTTTTGCAAAGGAATTCTCCAGGCAGGTCAGTCTGAATGAAATTTCAAGGTAGAGTTACTGCTTTTATCTGGTTAAAATAATCCAGGTAACGCTGATAAATAGCCGGGTCCTCTATTTTTAGTAGTACTTCAAAATTTTCCCTCAAGGAACGGTTGGTCAAATTGTGAGAGCCTGTCCATACCTGTTTCCTGTCTCCTTGTCTGACCAGGAAAAACTTGGTGTGCATATTGTAATCATCATCCAGATAGTATACATGCTTATCCAATTCCTTTAACTCCTTGCGAATATCCTTATCCACATCTGAATTGGTTACCACCTCAACCAATGCGCCCTGTCGCTGTAACTTTTCCAGGGCCTGGGCCAATTCTTCTCTGTTCTCATCCCATTTTCCATGCGCAAAACGAATCTCAGTCTGGCTCGGTTGTTCAATATCCTCCAGTACTTTTAGCACAGGGTCTTTGCCGAAGGATTCTTTTTCCCTTCGTTTTGGCAGGTAATAGGCCTGGTTATTTTTCTGATCCGAGCAGCTGAAATATTGGTAGTGCTCTAATTGATCCGTAGTTCCCAGCACTTTAATCTGATGCCAAAAATCCAGGTAGCAATAGTAAAGTTCAGTGCTGGAAAAGATCAGCATATCCTGCAATTTCTTAGCGCCCTTCTTCTGAAAGTTTGAGGATGTTTGCAGTACCAGGTGCTTTAGAGGGCCTTGCTGGGTCTCAACTTCAGAGAACAAAATAAACTTGTTATGGATAATTCCTTTTTTAGATATTTTGTTTTCGATGTAATGAAAGTCCAAGAGCTGTGAACTCAAAAGATCCTTCATCTCTTTGTTGGTGTCCTTACTGGTATCTCCTTTGTTTAGAATGACGCGTACTTTGACTCCCCGATTCTGCGCCTGAATCAGATGATGTGCAAGTTCATCCTGTTCAAATTTGAAGACACATACCGTGATCTCCTCTCCGGCCGCAGTGGCATCAACAAGTTTTTTAATTTGTACCAACAACGATCTATCTGCTCCTCCTTCATCTAACTGCTGAGGATCGGTAAAGAGTACAAATGGCAGATCAAGTACTACCGGTTGCACCGATTGACTTTGAATACCCTGAAAAGTATTCAAAGTCAAAAACAAGACAACTATAGTAGTTCTAATCATTGGGAGGTGCACCCAATTTAGTCTGAAAGTTTGAAACAGCCAGGATAGGAAACCGCTTATCCTGAACTGTGCCAAAGTAAAATACGGTAAGCTTTAATCGTCCAGTTCTCCCAGGAAAGGGATACTTTCCAAAATACTCATGCGGATTGCAGCCCCAAAATATCCTTCAATCTGATAGAATTGTGCGGCAGGTTTAGGCCCAACAGCCTTCTTAAGCTTATTAAAGTATTTATATCGTAAAGCCTCATCTGCTTTAACCTGCTTAGTGCTTCTTTTTGCAAGTTCGTTGATCTTCTCTGCTGACATGTTTTCATAATTTTCTGCGTAATCGTTGAGAAGCGAAAACCTGCTCTGTCCTAGCTCTTTTCTTTCGGTTTCATATTGGTCATATAAAGTCCAGAATGCATCTTCAGCCGTACCATCTAACGCTATAAATTCTGAAACTATCGCTTTTTTCTCCATTCCAAAGATTGATTGGACAAAGTCGAGTTCCTCCTGGTTTGACTGGGCAAATACCGAAGCTGGCAACAGCAATAAAAGTGTTAATTTCTTTAAGCGATTCATAGTTGTGTTAATTAAGTATATGTTGAGTTAAGAGGTCAAATATATAAGAATAAATCACAAAATTCTGCACATTATCCTAACCATTAGATTTTTAGATTGGGCTGGTGGATCGAATATTATTAACTTTGGAACTGGTATAGGGAAATTATCAAATTGACTGGCATATCACATAACCTAAGTTTGGCCAAGGGCCTTACCTTGTTGGCTTTGTTTACCTTCGGCTTAGTCTTCCAGGGTATACACCAGTTAAATAACCCTGCCCAGGCTCCGGTTGACTGCCAGGATGCCAACCACCACTTCCATCAGGATCCTGAACATCATAATTGTGATTTATGCGACTATAAGGTTACCACCAACGATCTTGATAAATTAGACATAACAACAACTAAATGGACCCTGGTAACTACTATTTCCAGACCTACAGGGACTTTACTCCAAGACTACCCGAGGGTTCATCAACGGGGACCTCCTGCCTGCCGATACTCCTAAACTATATTGATTAAATGCCTATACGCATTGGTCAATTTTGTTGTATCCAGTACCCTGAACTACGGTGGGCAAATATTTCCTTATATACTTTTATTTAATTTCCTGGGGTCTAACCATGGCCCAGTCTGATCCAGATTGTAAATTTTCATTGTCTGGCCAGGTGATCGATGAGCACGATCATAGCAATTTGTCATTTTCAACTGTGTACCTTATCGAATTAAACCAGGGAGTGGTTGCGGACAGCACAGGTGAATATAAACTCTCCAACTTATGTAAAGGGCGTTATACGGTGGTAGTGAGCCATGTAAGCTGTCGGCCAGATACACTAAGTGTAAACCTTACAAAAGATACCCGGTTAAACTTTTTCCTTGAACATCATGCAGAATACCTTCATCAGATAACTATTCATGGACTGGACTTACAATCGAATTCCTCGGATCAACAACACAAGTTGGATTTAAACCGGCTGGATAACTATTCCTTTCAAAGTTTAGGGGACGTATTAGAAAGGATCCCGGGAGTTTCATCTCTGAAAACTGGCAGTCATGTAGTAAAACCGGTAGTCCAGGGGCTATACGGAAGCAGAGTAGTCACAGTCAATCACGGAGTACGCATGCAGGATATGGAATGGGGTGATGAACATGCATCTATGATTGAAATTAATTCTGCTGACCAGGTTACGCTGGTAAGTGGGGGCTCAGCCCTTCGTTATGGAGGGGACGCGGTGGCAGGGCTAATTGTGCTACAACCATCAAAGATCCCTGACGATACTTTATTTGCCAGCACACTGATTAACGGTGCCAGCAACGGCTGGGGTGGCAGCGTTAGCAGTGAGTTGGTCAAAAGCTGGAAAAGTGGATGGTATACCAAGGTCCAAGGCGCCTTAAAAAGGTCCGGCGATTTCAAGGCACCCGATTATCAACTTACCAATACCGGGTTTTACGATAAGGGATTGTCCTTGACAGCTGGTCGACAAATCAACCATGGAAATTTCGATTTGTATTACTCCTACTTCAACACGGAAATAGGGATCCTGAGTGCATCACATATAGGAAGCATCGAAGATTTGCTGGATGCTATAAACAGCCGGGAACCTACGATTATTGAAGATTTTTCTTATAAAATCGGGCTGCCCAGGCAGCAAATTGGTCATCACCTGGTACGACTACAATTTGAAAAACACACTGGGATCGGTGATTGGCATTGGCAATATGACTTCCAGCAAAACCAGAGATTTGAATTTGACAAACGGTTAGGCGAGAATCAAGACAGACCCTCTATTGACCTGAAGCTTTCAACCCATACGCTTTCAGGCAGCCTGTATTTCAATGAAAACGGGAACCTTCCGGCTGAGGTCGGTATCATATACAGATATCAAAACAACTTTGCTAATCCGGAAACTGGGGTACGCCGCCTGATCCCCGATTACCATAAAAATGAAGTAGGCAGCTACCTAAGCGGAAAATACCAGGTTAATAGCAAACTGGAGCTGGACGCCGGTTTGCGATATGACTTTAACAGAATCGATGCCATGAAGTTTTACCAAAAGTCGAGATGGGAGGAAAGAGGTTATCAACAGGACTTTTCGCAGTTTGTGGTAAGGGAGTTTCCTACACAATTGCTGACCAACCCAGTGTTCAACTATCACAACTTTGCTTACACTGCAGGAGCTCTGTATTGTGTTAATGCTGGTAGTGAGATCCGGTTTAACTACTTCTTTACCAAACGGTCGCCTAATCCTTCAGAGCTATTCAGTGATGGACTGCATCATGGGGCTGCCAGAATTGAATTGGGTGACCTGCGGGTAAAACCGGAGAGCAGTCATAAAATTGGCTTGTCTTATATCGGTCGCCAGGGTATATTTAACTGGGATGTGAATTCATATTTTAGTCGGATCGACCAATTTATCCTACCGGTTCCTACTGGGGTTGAACTAACCATAAGGGGTGTCTTCCCGGTGTGGGAGTACCAACAAACCAATACCAGAATTTGGGGTGTTGATGGACAGCTTACCGCCAACTGGCACTCAAACTGGCGTAGTCATCATATGGTTCGCTATATCCATGGACAGGATCTGGTAAATGATCAGCCTTTGATCAACATCCCAGCACCGAGAATTAACAACAGCCTGGTATATACCAGTACATCATGGAAATCACTGTCTATAGAAATAGCCAGCATTTACACGTTCCGGCAACACCGCTATCCGGAGAACAATTTTCTGGTGTTCATACCTGAATCAAACGCTTATGAGGAACTGGATATCAGTACCCCGCCCGATGGATATCATCTTTTTAATGTCCATGCATCCTCTAAAATTATATCAACTGAAAAACTTAAGCTTCGCCTGGGCCTGGGTTTCAGCAATCTATTTAACAACAACTACCGTGACTACCTGAATCGGCTCCGGTACTTTGCGGATGACCCGGGCAGAAGTTTTGAAATAACTTTAAAACTCGAGTATTAGCATTAATAATACCCGGCGGCCTGACACCAAAACCTAAAAAGATTTAGCGGTTCATACACTAAACAGGCAGCTGTCTGCATTATCACTAAGAAGGAAACTAAAAGATTTTTCTGTTTAGATCTTTCTTTAGTCGGTGGATTTATAAATTTGTAAAAGGCATGAACGCCATGAAATTTTTAAAAAGGTCTCTATTTTTTCTGGGCCTGGTTTCGCTGATTTTGTTCGTGGCCGGCGCCGTACTGATACATTCTTATCAGGAAGAGTTGGTCGAAAGATTTATTGGGGAAGCTAACAAGGGGATCGACACGCCCATCCATGCAGGTAGTATTAAGGCTTCCTGGTGGGCACAATTTCCGAACGTTGCCATAGTGCTTGCCGATGTACGGATCGATGGCAGTCTGCCTGGTACCACCGATACCCTGGCCGCTGCACAGAAAATCTATTGTACCTTCAACGCCTGGGAAATTCTAAAAGGTAATTGGGTGGTTGACGAAATCCACATGGAGCAGGGGAAACTCTTCTTGGTGCAAACAGAATTAGGTGACAATAATTTCACCATCATCAACCGCGATACCAGCAGAAACCGAAAAACCAGCGCTTTTAAACTTGATCGGATTTTACTGGACGAGGTAGCTGTTACCTATTTCGACCTGGCTCGAAACCAGGAATATTACCTGCAAGCACATGAAGTAACTGCTTCACTGGATACCAGGGATCAACTCTATAACATTCTGTTAAACGGCAGTGTAACTTCAAAAGACATAGTTGTTCAAAACTATCACTATCTGACCAACAAACCGATGCACATCAATGGTGAACTTAAATACCATCAACCTGATAAAAAGTGGGAATTTCTGGGCACTGAAATAGTAATTGACCAATCGGCTTTTCTGGTAAACGGTTATTATACCGGATCCAGTAACGATCTGGATATTTCCGTCAAAGGGCATAATACCAGTATTAAGACAGTGCTTTCCCTGCTCCCCGAAAGCATTTCAAATAAATACAACAAGTATCAGAGTAAAGGTGAAATCTATTTTGAGGCCCGGTTGAACGGGTCCGTTGCTGATGGTAGCAACCCGCAGACAACCATTGATTTCGGATGTAAGAATGCGTCATTTTTTCATCCGGAGTATAAGAAAGGCATTGAAGGTGTCTATCTGACAGGAAAGTACCACAGCGATAATGTGACAAAGCTTTCCACAGCTACCTTGTCATTGAACGGGATTAAAGGAGTGATGGAAGAACAGGCGTTTTCAGGAAATCTCAAGATCCGAAATTTGGAGAAATACCATATCGATGGTGATTTCAAAGGCACTTTTGACCTGGATTCCTGGCATCAATTCTTACCACAAAGTGAGGTAACGGCAGCAAACGGAACCATGAAAGTCGATATCTCTTTTAGCGGCCCGGTAAATTATCTTAAATCGGCTGCCTCGATGGACAAGTTCAAGACCTCGGGAGAAATATTTGTTGAAAACATGAGCTTTAGTCTTGAAAGGAACAGCCTTCCTTTCGAACATTTCAACGGACATTTCCTGTTTAACGGAAGGGATCTGGCCATTAGCGATTTTAAAGGGAATATTGGTAATAGTGACTTTCAGATAAACGGGTTTTTCAGGAACATTATCGCCTTTGTTTTTTCCAAAAATCAACCCATTGGTATTGAAGCGGATTTGCAGGCGAATACACTGGATTTGGATGAATTACTCACTGGCAATACCAAAGATCTGGATAAGACGGTAGTTGGTAAACAATCCTATACCTCTTTTGAGATAAACCCCAGGCTGGCGCTGATCTTTAACTGTAACGTTGATCAGTTAAAGTTTCGGCGTTTCCGTGGCCATCAGATTAAAGGAAACTTAAGAATATCCAACCAGGTAGCGCATGGGGAGCAAATCAGTTTCAACACTATGGGCGGTAAAATTGTAATGAACGGAAGGGTCGATGGCCGAATAAAGGATCATATCAGGGTTCAAACTAAATCGTCATACGAGGGAATTTACATTGATAGCCTGTTCTATGTTTTTGAAAACTTCAGGCAGGACTTCCTGGAAGATCATCATTTGAATGGGCAGGCCTTCGCTGATATTGACACCTATATGGCTTTTGATGAATATCTGCGTTTTAAATCGCCGGATCTGGTGGTCGATGCGGGGCTAATTATTGAAAATGGGGAGCTAAACGAATTTGAACCCCTTCAGAAATTGTCCACCTATGTTGACAGTCAGGACCTGCGTCACTTGAAATTTGCGGATTTAAAGAATAATATTCAAATAAAGGACCGGAAGATATTTCTACCTAATATGGTGGTCCAATCCAACCTGACAACCATTGCGGTAAATGGGACGCATACATTTGATCAGCTAATAAATTACCGGTTAAAAGTACCAATTAAGAGCACTAAAAAAGACAAAGACGAATACTTTGGTGCGCTGGAGGACGATGGATCCAGTACCAACCTGTTCCTGAAAATAACCGGAAATACTAAGGATTATCAGGTAGTGTACGATAAAGAGGCGGTAAAAGACAAGATCAAGCAAGACCTCAGAGAAGAAAAGTGGGAAATACGAGATGCTGTTCGCAATAAAGGTGCTGATACCAGTGCTCAGGAACTTGATGAAGAGGATTTCTTTGATTTTGAAGAAGCCGACAGCACCGCTCTCCAAAATTAAAATATTGGCAACTACCAGCGTGTTTATAAGCCAGCTTGAAAAGCGCTCACAAAAAAAGCGTGTCAGAATACCTGACACGCTCCCTTACAGTTCATATACAACAACTAATATCTTCTTTGTGAATCGTTCTTTTGTCGTCGAATGTGCCGGTTCGCCCTGCGCTGCTTCCGGTTTATGTGGACCTTTTCTCCACGGGTAACTACACCATCTGCCTTTGCCCTTCTTTTTACACGTTGAATGTGCCTTTGCTCGGCTTTCAGAGCCCTTCTTTCAGGTCTTGTTAATTGTCCGGTGGCTACACCATGGGCAATTCGTGCCTGCTGATTAACCTGCCTCACAGTTGCCGTACCAGCGGTGCTGGCATGAACCTCCTGAGCTGAAACATCAGCAATAATACCCAATAAAAATGCGGTTATAATAAATGCTATCTTTCTCATTCTTCTAAAAATTAGTTACCCCCTTTGGACATTCAGTACCACAAAAGGTTTAAACAAGAGAGAAAAATTTATTTTTTATTATAACTGGCAAGTTTAACGAATGAAGACTGTTCGATTCTTTTGCCTCTTCTTTTGGGCGCGTCAATGGCTACAGGCCGCTCCATTTGATAATTTGTTGGCCTCTTCGCGGGCGCTACCTGCAGTGCATCATTTTTATCAGAAACCATGTCGTTGGTCACTTCGAAGTACTGGGGTTGCTGCATGCGTGATTTCTGAACAGCCTGTCTGGCGTTTGGAACATAATTTTCTTGCTGAGCTTGAGCAGACACCGTAAGGCAAAAACCAGCAATTAATAGTATTAAAAAAGTTTTCATAATGAGGAATTTGTAAGAAATACTCTATAGCTTCCTCAAAGTAAGTTCATTGCCTGCTGGCAAAAAATTCATTTGCTATTCAAAAAGCACTTGGGTCAGTTTCAGGAAATAGCTGTATTAAGAAAGGCTACCAAAGGGTTCATCCGCTTGAAGGTTTCGACCGTGTAATCTGAAAAATGCTCATCAGTAACCTCCGTATCTTTTAGTGGCAGCACCGCCATAAAACTTTTCAACTGCAAATATTTAATCAATGGATGATCTGTAGAATAATTTTTAGGAGCTGTAGCTAATCGTTCACCCTGCAACTCCCCAAATTGATCCTTCCAGTGCTTATTCTCAACAATTGAGATCAATCCCTTGCCATTATAATCGATCTCCTGGCGTACTTTTTTTAGCAAATCACTGCCGGGGCGATACAAGCCTGCCGCCAGAAATGATTTATCCCCTGGATCCAGATGAAGGTAATAGCCTGGGAGCATGGATTTCCTGCCTCCGGCTGCCATATACCCTCCAAAATGGGTCTTATACAGGGTTTTATCCTTAGAAAATCTTATATCCCGGTTTATCCTGAATATGCACTCCTTTGCTTCAAGTCCTTGTAGATAAGTGTCAAATACTGATACCCCCTCAATTACCTTTTGCAAAAGTTCCAGGAATGTCTCTCTTTGTTTCAGGTAGAGCGGCTTGTGTTCCAGCATCCACTCTTTAGAGTTGTTTTGTTTCAGTTGTTTTAGAAACTTCAAAAGCTCCCTGGTGGCACTCATTGATCATCCAATTTGTTAAGGTGCTCTATATTTTTTAAGTAATAACCATCGATATCCGGTGTTTGCTGGAAGGCTTCCCACAACTCTTTCTTGATATCCGGGTATACCATATCATTACCATTATATTTGATGATCAAGTAACCGGTGTTGAAATCACATGAAACAAATCGAGCTTGCATTAAGCCGCTCTTCCTGGTTGTCCTGATCCTTTGATCATAGTAAAACCGGGTATTTTCCAGTTTTTCCGTTGCCTCTGACAAGCTCTGGAAACTTGCCGGAAGTGTATGGCAGTCGGTATTTTCAGGGGCAATCTTGATATTTTGGGGATCTTTAAACTGGGGATCAGCTTCCTGAGCAGATAACCGGTAGCTCACAATTAACATGGTAAATACTAACCCTAGTCTAAACATAATACTTAACACTGCTTCTGAGTTATAACGAACCAGCAGTGAATTTAGTTATGAGCAAAACCGCTAAACATGCTGGTTACCGGTTTGGGTTCGTAATTCGTAATTCGTAATTCGTAATTACAAATGCTCCACTACATCTTCAAGGCCCATGCTTCTGGAGGCTTTAATTAAGAATGTGGTATTCTTAAAATCCTGCTGCTTCAGATAATTTATTAGTAGCGCTTTATTTTCAAAATGTGTTGCATCCGGGTTGGCTTCCTTTGCCATTCCGGTTAGTGGGCCACATAGTATAACCTGGTCCACCCCTGTTGCAGATAATTTAACAACTTCCCTGTGGCATTCTTCTGACTGCTCCCCTAATTCCATCATGTCGCCAAGAATGGCAACCTTAGTCGCGGCCTTCATTGAGATCAGGTTACTCAGGGCAGCCTGCATGGAACTTGGATTCGCGTTATATGCATCAAGTATGACAGTATTTGTTCCCTTATTTATCACCTGTGATCTATTATTTACAGGTCTGTAATCAGCCACTGCCTGCTCTGCAAGGTCAGTTGGCACTTCAAAATACTTACCTATACACAGAGCTGCTGCTACATTGTAAAAATTATATTCCCCGATCAACTGTGTTTTGACCTGCCGATTATGTTCTCCGGTAAAACTCAAATAGGGGTTCGATTGCAAAAAATCTATCTGCAGAAAATCACCATCCGATGGATAGAAAACCGGGTGTTTAAATCTCTTAGCCATGTTTGCCAGAATTTTGTCACCGGAGTTTATAAATGCCACTCCTTCAGTTTGAATCAGGTATTGATAAAGTTCACTTTTACCCCGAATTACTCCCTCAAAACCACCGAAGCCTTCAATATGAGCACGTCCTATGTTAGTTATCAATCCATGGGTAGGCTGAGCAATTTTGCATAAACCAGCAATCTCTCCAACATGATTTGCTCCCATTTCCACAATTGCAATTTCGATATCCGGTTCAATGGAAAGAATAGTCAGTGGTACTCCAATATGATTATTTAAGTTTCCCCGGGTTGCCATAGCCCGGTATCGGCAATTGAGCACCTTTAGAATCAGCTCTTTGGTGGTGGTTTTTCCATTAGAACCGGTAATACCTATTACCGGTATTTTTAACTTTTCTCTATGGAACTGGGCCAGTTTCTGAAGTGCCTCCAGGCCATCATTCACCAGGTAGATCTGTGGACTGGTCACATAAGCCTTTTCATCCACCAAAGCAAACTGCGCACCCTTGTTTAATGCTTCTGTTGCGAATTCATTGGCATTAAAGTTTGGCCCTTTTAATGCAAAAAAAAGGGAATTCCGTTCGATCTTCCGGGTATCAGTGGATACTCCTGAACATTTTAGGTAAAGTTCATACAGTTGCTCCGTTGACTGGATCATATATCAAAGAGATTACCAAAGTGTCATAATTCTACGTCATAATAATAGCTTCTGGCAAACTTACCTAATCAAAATTGCGTTACTTTTGAACCTTAAACTGTGAATTTGTTTGTAAAATATTTACTTGGGATTCCTGCCCTGTTAACACTGTCTATGCAAACGTTAACTGGTCAGGATTCTTTTAAATTCGGACCGGTAACAGACATCCCGGTGGAAGGGCAAAACGGACCACTTTTGAACGCCTGGGCCGGGGGACTTAACGCCGCCCAATTCGGTACCATTGACCTGAATGCAGACAACCTTGAGGATCTTTGTGTTTTTGATCGCACTACCAATAAAGTATCCACCTTCATCAATACCGGTTCCGGTTATCAGTACCAACCACAGTTTGAGTATTTCTTTCCGGAAAATCTTAACAGCTGGATGCTGTTGGCCGATTATAACTGTGACGGCAAAAAGGACATCTTTACCAATACCACCTTCGGGCTTAAAGTCTATAAGAATACTTCGACAGACCAACTAAGTTTCGAACTACAAGTCGATCCGCTGCTTTCCGAAAACGGGGGGCAGATGGTTAATCTTCAGGTAAGCTCAAGCGACATACCCGCCATCTCCGATGTAGACGGAGATGGTGATCTGGATATTTTAACTTTCAAATTCGTAGCCGGCAATAGTATTGAATATCATCAGAATCAGAGCATGGAAACCGGCGGGAACTGCGATCTGCTTCAGTTTAAGTTAGTCGATTCAAAATGGGGTGATTTTGAGGAATGTGCCTGCGGTGAGTACGTCTTTGGTGAGACTTGTAATGAACCCGGAGGCAGGCGGCAGCATGCAGGTGGAAAGTCACTGCTGCTTTTTGATCAGGATCATGATGGAGCGATGGAGTTAATTTTTGGAGATGAGTTCTGCACCAACATTGCGTTTTTATATAATGAAGGTGATGCTGCCAATGCGCTGTTTAACAATGCTGTATTGGATTTTCCCAACGCTGATAACCCAATAGATTTTTTCATATTTCCTGGTATGTTTATGGAAGACGTTACTTTTGACGGAAACAAGGATCTAATCGCCTCACCCGGGGTGTTTGAAAACTTTGGGATGGCAGTTGACTTTCTTCATTCCAGTTACCTTTATCCAAATGATGGAGTAGCTGGTTCCGAAGTCTTCAGCGCCCTCCAGACGGATCAATTTCTCCAGGACCAAATGGTGGAGTTGGGAGAAAGTGCTTCCCCGGCGTTTATAGATGTTGATGGCGATGGCGATGATGATCTTATAGTAGGGAACCGTGGTATTCGTAACAATAATGGAGTTGTTTCGAGTTTTCAATTGTATGAAAATAACGGTACCCTGGACCAGGCCAGTTTTAAACTGGTTTCCAGCGATTACCTGGACCTTTCTTCCTTGCTGCTGAATACATTAAAGCCTTCTTTTGCAGACTTAAACGGAAACGGCAGGAAGGACCTTTTGTTTTCGGCGGCTAATTCCAGTGGCCAGACCAACATATACTATTTCCTCAACCAGTCTGACAATGGATTCGAACCAGTGAACGCTTTACCTCAGTTGCTGGATTTTGTAATTCAGGCTGGAGATAGTCCATATTTCCAGGATATTAATCTGGATGGCAAAGCAGATTTGCTGCTGGGGCGGCGCACAGGAAGGCTGGAGTACTGGAGCAACGCCTCTGTGGGAAGCAATTTTTCTTTTGAACTAACCAATGATGCGTTTGCAGGTATTATTGATGATAGTTTTCGCCGTGAGCTTTTTCCGATGGCCGCAGATATTAATAACGACGGGCAGCTGGAACTAGTGACCACTGATGCCACCGGGGTTATGCGCGTGTACACCAACTTTATTGATCCGGATGGTATTAATCCACTTGAAATGTTCGAATATTTAATTGAACCGGTTGCCAACCAGCCCCTTTTGAGAAGCCGGCTAGGCCGGGGAACAGCGGTGGCCGCTGCAAATCTTGGATCCCAATTGCCACACCTGGTATTAGGCAGTAGGCAGGGTGGATTATTCCTGCTTGAAAACCAGAGTATTCCCGGGAATAACCCGAATGGTGAAAATTTTACCATGGAACTTTTCCCAAACCCCGGGGACGGACAGGTTACACTGCGAGGAAACCAGCACTTTATCTATGAAATTTACAATAGCCAGGGACAGCGGGTCATGGAAAGTTTGCCTGTCCCAAAGAATCTGGCTGGATTTGACAGCCGGCTTCTAGCCCCCGGGATCTATTTGATTAACGGCATCAGCATTACCGGTGCAAAGTATGTTCAGAAATTGATCGTGATTAATTAGCCTGGTATTTCAGCGATACGTTAGAGCTGTATAGTAAAGTCATCTGCATCTAGGTGGACCGGAAATTTTTGACGGTAGTTTTTAAGCATTTCCATGCTTAAGGTAACCTCGCCAATTTGCTCTTTACTGTCCGCAAAATAAAGTAGTTCTCCTTTTGGATCGATCACAGCACTATGCCCGTTATAATTAATTCCTTTGCCATCGTTTCCTGTTCTATTTAACCCCACGCAATAACCGGAATTTTCCATGGCCCTGGCACGCAACAGAACATCCCAGGCAGTAATTCTTACTGCGGGCCAGTTAGCCACATATATCATTAAGTCGAACTCAGGTTTGCCTTTTAACACTTTGTTCCTGCTCCAAACTGGAAACCTGAGATCATAACATATTTGAGGGAGTATCTTCCAGCCTTTCCACTCGAAAACAGGGCGCGTGGTTCCTTCCTGATAAGTCTGGTGCTCCTCTGCCATTCGAAATAAATGGCGTTTATCATAAATTGTATAACCACCGTCTGGAGTTACCCAAAGTAAACGATTAAAATACTTACCCTGGTCCTTAATGATATATGACCCGGTAATTGCCGCCCTGGTTTGTTCTGCCTGTTGCTGCATCCATCTGAAGGTTCCTGTACCCATAGGCTCGGCCAGTTCCGAGGCCTCCATGGTAAACCCGGTAGTAAACATCTCTGGCAGTACGATGACATCGGTCTCCTTTTCAATGGTCCATATTTTCTCTTCAAACATGGCCAGGTTTGCCGCAGGCTGATGCCAGTGCAGATCACTTTGTACCAGAGTTACACTTAAATCTGACATAGCTTTTCGGTTGCTCTGGTTAGGGTTTCCGTGTTCTTAGCAAAACAGAATCGAAGTATTTTGTTGTCGGTGCCTTTATTATAAAATACCGAAGTTGGAATTGATGCAACACCATGTTCTTTTGTCATCCAGGTAGCCATCTGGAAATCTGGAAGATCCCTGATTTTATCATATCTCATTAGCTGGAAGTAAGTGCCATCACAGGACAAAGGCTCGAATCTTGAATTCTTCATCAATCGGAGGAACAGGTCCCTTTTTTCTTTAAAGAAATCAGCCAGGGATAAATAATGATCCGGCACTTTTAAATAATCTGCCAGGGCCATTTGAATTGGCGTATTAATACTGAATGCCACAAATTGATGTACTCTGGTCAACTCGCTGATAAGATTCTGCGGACCGACACAATAACCAATTTTCCAACCTGTGGCATGAAAGGTCTTGCCAAAGGAGTAAATGGCGATACCTCTTTCTCTCAGATTCGGGTGCCCTAAGATTGATTGATGAACTTGTGGTTGGTATACCATATGTTCATAGACTTCATCGCTAATAACCAGTAGATCATGTTTTTCCACAATTTCCGAAAGCAGGTCCAGATCCTTTCTGCTTAAAATGCTTCCTGCAGGATTATTGGGATTATTAATCACTATTATCCTGGTTCTGCTGGAGACAGCAGACTCAAGTTGTTCCCAGTTAATTGTGAATTTAGGTAGCTCCAGCTCCAGATGAACTGGAATTCCGCCTGCAAGCACCACAGAGGGTGCATAGAGATCATAAGCCGGATCAAATATGATCACCTCATCACCCGGGTGAACAAACGCGGTCAAAGCGCTATAAAGCCCTTCTGTTGCTCCGGCAACTACCAATATCTCCCTATCAGGGTCGAAATCCAGATCAAGACCACTACCCAATTTGTTCGCGATCTGGCTTCGTAGCTCTGGCACACCCGTCATTGGAGCATACTGATTATATCCATTGGTCATATAATAATTGACCAACTCAATCAATTGTTCACTAATCGGGAAGTCCGGATATCCCTGTGAAAGATTGATAGCATCATGCTCCGCAGCCATAGCGGACATAACCGTGAAAATG
This sequence comes from Cyclobacteriaceae bacterium, assembly GCA_021604845.1. Lineage (GTDB taxonomy): Bacteria > Bacteroidota > Bacteroidia > Cytophagales > Cyclobacteriaceae > SZUA-3. Next base: position 8,314 of record BQJT01000042.1, on the reverse strand, counting down.
GTGGTACCAATGTTTGGCAGCTTACTTTCTATGGTTATTGGAGAGGATATCATAAATAAAGCGGGTGCTAGTTTCTTGCACGTATAGGAAACCTCATGTTGTAATCCACATCTACCTTTCCTTTGCTGATGCTTGCCAGTTTACCTTTAAGTATCCTTTTTTTAAAGTTGGTCAGATGGTCAGTAAAAAGGATACCTTCTATATGATCGTATTCATGTTGAACTATTCGGGCCCTTAGTCCATCGAATACTTCTTCATGTTGATTGAAATCTACATCGCAATATCGCAGTTTGATTACTGGTTCGCGGTTGACTTCTTCCCTGATCCCGGGTATACTGAGACAACCTTCTTCAAAAGCCCAGGCTTCACCGTGAGTCTCTAATATCTGTGGATTTACAAATACACGTTTAAAATCGGACATACTTTCATCCATGGGTTCTCCGTCAACTACAAACATTCTTAGCGCCCGCCCAATTTGAGGACAGGCCAGACCAACCCCGTGTGCGGAGTACATGGTTTCAAACATATCCTCAGCCAGTTGCTTAAGGTCCAGTTCATCCTTTTCAATATCCCTGGCCTTTTCTCGTAAAACAGGGTCCCCATATGCAACTATCGGATAGATCATGATAGTTTCCTTTCTTCCAAATAGGACTGTAAAATCAGGGTAGCGCTGATCTGATCAAGGTTTGATTTATTTCTTCTGGTCTTCTTTCGCGATCCGCTGGCTAACATAGATTGTTTGGCAATCTTGGAGGTATACCTTTCATCGTGCTTAATAAACTTCAATGCTGGGAAAGTGTCAGCCAGTGTGCACAGCAATTGTTCAACCTCAGCAGTAATATGTGTTGGTGTACCATTCTCTTTAAGGGGGTAGCCAATTACTACCTCCTCTAACTCCTGATCGGTAAGGTATCGCTTGATAAAAGGAACTAATTCGGAAGGTGCTATAGTGGAAACAGGGGTTGCAATAATTTGCAGTGGATCGGTCACGGCAATCCCCACCCTTCGGGTTCCGTAGTCAATTGCCATTATTCTGCTCATATTTTAATTGAATCTTACCTTCTGCTGAAGTACGTCCTTCACTTCTCGCTCCAGCATCAATGCCTTGGGAAAGAATATTTCATCTTCGATTCTGGCGTGGGTAACCAGGCATTTTTCAAAGGATTCAAGTTCTGAATAGATTACTCTTATATGCAGGGGGGTATTCTCCTCCAGTTGGTAATCGTTGGTAATATTGCGAATACCCTTCATTTCATCATCATGAACATCATGGTTGATGGCGTGTTGCTGGATTGAGTATTTTTCCATTTCATAGTACACCCTGGAAGGATTGTACTGTTTGGTGGTCACATTTTTCAATAGGGAAACATATGTGAACAGACTGTCTTCCTCTTCATGAATGTGATGAATAAAATCCTCTACAAAAAGTGGGAAAACAAACTTCAGATCCTTAATAATATCCTGATACTGTCCTGGTAGGTCAGGCAAATCCGTCACTAATGTGGTAATGTAGGGTAGTTTGCGTTTTATGAATATATAATGAGCATGTTTCAGGTATTCAATCACCAGCTCAACCGGGTATCCGACTAAGGCCACTTCTTCTGTCTCATCCTGTTGAACGGCAGACTCCAATCCATGGATCAATGCGTCAACGGAAATGCCTCTTTCCCGGCAGACCTGCGGTAGTGTTTTTTCGGAGTAATCATAGAACTGAATGCCAAAATAATGCAATACGGAGGCATACAGATAGTTTTCTCCTACCAGTTCCGATATTTTCTTTTGATTCAGATCCACGACTTTATTACCCCTATTAACACAAATATAAAGAAATCAAAAACAAATCCTCTTTTATAGCAAAATGAAATTAAAGACCTCTGAAATTGGTATATTTGGAACGTAAATTGCTAGTATCCCGTATAATAACTAGCAGTAGGGTCCGCGGATGAAGCTATACTGGGTGAATCAAATAAGTGTAATATTAATCCCAAGTTTGAATTTTATGAACCACTCAAATGCCCTACTTTTAGAGAAATATTGAGTAAAATATCGTGAATAAGACAAGAAATCAGAAATTCTATATCCTGTTACCCATACTGCTAGCTGTAACGCTTGCGGTTGGAATACTAACTGGAGCCACCATGGCGGACCCTAAATCAGGCAAAAGTAACTTTATAAGCAGCCTGGTAAAGTTTAAGGAAATACTAACCTATGTTGAACGAGATTATGTGGATGAGGTAGATGCCGAAAAGCTAGTAGGCGAAGCCATCACTGAGATGTTGGAAAAATTGGATCCGCATTCGGTTTATATCCCGGCCAAGGACAGGGAGCTAACCAACTCACAGTTGGAAGGCGAGTTCGATGGCATTGGAATTGAATTCAATATTATTAAAGATACTATTTATGTGATCACTCCACTGGAAGGGGGGCCCTCAGAGGCAGTGGGTTTACTTTCCGGAGATAAGATTGTCGAAGTTGACGGTGAAATCGTAGCAGGTATTGGAATTACCAACAGGGACGTATTTGACTTACTGCGTGGGCCTAAAGGCACGGAAGTAGGACTTGGGATTAAGAGACGTTCTGAAGGTGCTATACTACACTTTAATATCATTCGCGATAAAATTCCTCAACATTCCGTTGCTGCCAGTTACATAATACAGGAGGATATAGGGTACATCAAAGTTACCCGGTTTGCAGCTACTACCTACGATGAGTTTTACACCGCACTTACTGACCTGCAGGATCAGGGTATGAAGAAGTTAATTTTGGATCTTCAGAACAATCCGGGTGGTTACATGGATCGTGCTATTAAAATGGCTGATGAGTTCATCTCAGGGAATAAAATGATCGTTTACACCGATGGGAAACAGGATCGTTACGACTCAGAGGCAAGAGCCAGGAAAAACGGAGTTTTTGAAGAAGGAGCGCTTATCGTATTAATCAACGAGGGTAGCGCATCTGCCTCGGAAATTGTTTCCGGAGCCATACAGGATAACGACAGGGGCCTTATTGTTGGCCGCAGGTCCTTCGGCAAGGGGCTGGTGCAAAATCAAATTCCCCTCAGCGATGGATCAGAATTACGGCTTACGATCTCAAGATATTATATTCCCAGTGGCCGTTCCATACAACGTCCATACGATGGCAAATCACTGGAGTATTATGAAGACTATATTACCCGCCATACCAATGGTGAACTTTTCCATCAGGACAGCATTAAAATAAATGACAGTCTAACCTACACTACCTCGAAAGGCCGTGTAGTTTATGGTGGCGGTGGTATTATTCCTGATCATTTCGTGGCCATTGACACATCGATGAATTCGGAGTATCTGCGAAAAATCCTGTACAATTCCGTTTATCGGGAGTATCCTCTTTCCTATTATCAAAAGAATAAAGGCAAACTGAAGAAAATGGACTACCAGGACTATTATGACAACTTCGTAGTTACCGATGATATGCTTCAGGACTTCGCCAAAATGGCCGCCGCTAATGGCATTGAGCTGGACCAGCTAGGACTTGATGATAGTAGTGATTTGCTGAAGATCTACATGAAAGCCGAAATCGCCAAGTTGGTTTGGGATAGCAAAGGATTCTATCCAATATTCAATCAACAAAATGAAATACTACAGGCAGCACTTGACTTGTTTGACGAGGCGGAAGCGCTGGCCGAAGTTAAGTAGTTTTCAATTTTAAAAGGTTGAGTGGGGAGAGTTCTTAGTAGTTGTTTGAAACGGACCTGCCAGCGTGGGATACTAATTATGGTATTGCGAATATAAATGTCAGAAATTGATTCCTAATTCCTAATTCCTAATTCCTAATTCCTAATTCGTAATTCGTAATCCGTAATTCGTAATTGAATTAGGGTCTGCAGTATTTCTTCAGGTAGTTTAAGGCTCTCTTTTCACCCAATTCATAGGACTGACTGAAATCGGCACAAGCTTCATACATTTTTCGCAATGCAATGAATGATGCGCCTCGCATGATGTAAGCGTTGGTTAATTTGAACTTGAAGACCCGGTCAAATTTCTTTGTTCTCAACTCCTCACTGATCAACTCTATTGCAGTGGTGTAACTGTCGATAGCGCCGTAGTAATCTTTGTTATTGTATTTGGCCAATCCCAGGTTTCTAAACAAATATTCATGATCATCATTTATTTCTATGGCTTTGGAAAAATCCTCAACTGCTCCGTTAAAATCTTCTATTTTCAACCTGATCAAGCCCCTCTCATTATAGTTATCTGCATTTCCCGGGTCAAGGATAATGGCTTTCTCAAAATCTGCTGCCGCAGCTAAAGTCTCGCCTTCCTGGGATTTACTAAACCCTCGTTGACGATAAAATTCAGGGTTGGAGTTATTAAGCTCAATGGCCCGGTCCAAATCTTCAATGGCTGATTCATGGTTGATTTTATCCGCTTCAAGATCAAATGTATGAGCCTTAATATAAGCCCGCCGCGCGTAAAGTTTGGCATCATCCGGGGCCAGTTCAATTGCAATATTGATATCTTGTAGGGAACTGTCGCGCTGAAAACCCAATTCGTGCTTTAGATAACTGCGGTAATAATAAGCGGAAATATTAGCGGAGTCCAGCCGAATTACGGAACTATAGTCCTTCAGCGCTCCCTCATAATCTTCTAAAATACTCTTCGCTGAAGCTCGTTGAATGTAGGCATCTACCAAACTGTCCTGAAGTTCAAGGGCTTTGTTATAGGCAATCACTGCACTGCGATAGTCTCCTTCTCTATACTTCGCTTTCCCCTGCTCCAAATATGCCAACGCCTGTGGATAATTTGAATTGGAAACGGTTTCTTCGACCGAAGTTTGGGCCTCTAAACCTAGTGGTAGTAAGAATAGGATTATTGCTATCAGCCGAGTATGCATGCACTTTTCTTGATTAACCAAGTTACAGATAAAATGTCATTTTTTAATCCATTCTAAAGAGAATAAGTAACCCCCCTCATAACATTTGAATGCAGGACCGGTGGAACAAATGTAGATTTGAACCCGGTATGGTGTGAAGCCGATGCAAAGTTATTTTAGTAGTGATTTCCAGAGAACCTGAGAATTAAGGGCGCAAGGGTAGTTGCCAATACACAATTAAAGAAACTAATTCGTAATTCCTGCCTGCCGGCAGGCAGTGCGTAATTCGTAATTCGTAATTCGTAATTCGTAATTCTAATCAATCACCCTAACCTCAATCCGCCGGTTTAACACCTGCTGTTCTTCAGGAGCGTCTTCCGGGATAATAGGCTGGGTATCAGCGTAACCTTTGGTCTCCACCACATACTCCGGAACACCGCGTTCCTGTAAATAAGTTAAAATCGCCTGTGCCTGGATTTCCGTGGGATCCAGGTTGACTTGCTTATCTTCCGGCTGCATTTCAACACTATCAACCACATCCAGGCTGGATTCACTAACTGTTGGCTCCTGACTAAATGTTGTATCAGCAAACAACAAAGTATCCGGCTCCTGGCGATCCCGGTGAACTCCAATTTCGAATTTAGTCCCAGGGTTATTTTTGAACAGTTTAATTATTCTACTCAACTCAAATCTGGATAAGTTGTTCAGGGTGCTGTCATTTTCAAAACTCAGACACCGCACGAGAAATGAGTTCCCGGCTTCAAGCTTTTCAAGCTCGATGTCCAATCTGTTTCTGGTACTAACCTCCAATTCACGTAGGTCATAAATTTCGGAGTAAAAGGCGTACCCGGCATAATGAGGAACAATCGAAAAGTCATATTGACGCCCTGAGGCCAGGTAAAATTCGAAACCTGACTGGTCAGAAGCAGTACGATCGTACTGAATTAGCTGCTTCGATTCCACATCATAGATCTGAATAAAAGCTTCTAATGGCGTACCCTCTTTATCAGTCACCTGCCCCTTCAGATAGACCACTTTTAAAGGTTGAAATTCCTGTGGAATCTTTGCTTTAATAATGTCATAGGTTCCCTTGAATTTGGTAGAGTAGTATATTACATCTCCCTGAGCCGGAACGCTTGAGAATCTTTCATCTCCAGAAGTATTGACATAATCCAAAGGCACTGGTTTACTCCATTGCCCGGTAACCAACCGGGATTGATACAGGTCCCAGCTATCACCTTGTCCTTTAGCATATATCAACGTTTGATTGTCTGCTAATATCCTGGGTGACATAATATTACCGTCATTTATATATTTTGGTAATTCCACTGGCTCACCCCAGAGTTCTTGATTTTTCTTTTCGGCCATCATTAACTTGCAACCAGTGCCCTCCTTTTGGTCCATCGACTGGCATCGCACAAAATAGAGTGTCTTACCATCTGGAGAAGGACTTGGACAACCATCATCCAGGGTTGAATTTACCGGCTTTGCCAAATTTACAGGCTCACTCCATTGATTTTTGGCTGTTCGCTTACAATACCAGATATCATATTTGCCAATTCCATAGCTTTTGCGACTAGTAAAGAATATATAGTTACCGTCATAACTTAAACTATAACCTCCAATGTGATTGATCTGCAATGATCGGTTTATTACTGTGATCGGCTCAGGCTGGGTCCATTTTCCAGGTCTTTGCTGATAAGCATAGAATACCAGCAGTTCACTTTTCAAATTAGAGGTAGAGGTATAAATCATATGCTTCCCATCTCCACTTAAGCTGGGAGCGATTTGAGAGGTGCTCGAAACATTAATTACCCGGGATAGTGGGCTTTTAATTGTTTGAGCATCTGCCAGGTGCGCGCAAATGATAAAAGTCGTGGTGAATACTAAAATTAACCTGCTCATTATCAGAATGTTTCACATAATTAATACTTGCTTAAAGTATTACAGCAAAGACTGTGCAAAATATGCCTACTTCACTACAATTACCAACTATTAAAAAAGGCATTCTTACACAGGTTATTTATATAAAAATTTAACTTTGGTTGATTTTAAACACCGCCTTTGCATGAAAATACTGCACACGGCCGACTGGCATTTAGGTAAACGTTTACAGGGTTTTAACCGCATAGATGAACAACGACAGGTGCTTCATGAAATTGTTAAGATTGCTGATCGTGAGCAGGTAAACGCAGTATTAATCGCAGGCGACCTTTTTGATACTTACAATCCGCTTACAGAAGCTATTGAACTGTTTTACAGCACCTTACACCAACTTTCCAACTATGGAACAAGGGCTGTGGTAGCTATTGCAGGTAATCATGATTCTGCTGAAAGAATTGAGGCTCCACATCCGCTGGCTGCGAACTGCGGCATAGTCTTATTTGGTCTTCCGGACACTGTTATAAAACCCTTCAGCCTTCCTTCCGGCCTTGCTGTGGTTAAATCAGAAGCCGGCTATCTGGAACTGAATTTACCGGGTATTAACTACCCCTTTCGACTGATTCTTACACCATATGCTAATGAAGTTACCTTTAAAAAGTTTCTTGGAAAGGACCGGCCACAGGACCAGCTTCGAAAATTATTGGCCAGCAATTGGAAGAATCTGGCCAGTAAATATTTCGATAAACAGGGTGTAAACCTTTTAATGGCGCATTTGTACTTTATGAGTAAGGGAGCCCCTGGACCGGAAGAGGATGATGATGAAAAATCTATACTTTTTCAAGGGGGTGCCCAGGCGGTGTTCACCGAAGATCTGCCGGATTCAATTCAGTATACTGCATTAGGGCATCTACATCGGCCACAGGAAATACCCGCAGACCACCCGGTTATCTATTGCGGAAGCCCTCTTAGTTATAGTTTTAGTGAAGCTGACCAACAGAAACAGGTTGAGATCATCGAAGCAGAACCTGGGAAACCGGTGAAACGAAGGACTATCAGGCTTAAAACTGGAAAAAAATTGACCAGACAACGTTTCGAAGATATTGACGGTGCGGTTAACTGGCTGGAGGATCATCCCGATACTTATGTGGAACTGACCATCGTTGCAGATGACTACCTTGGTGCAAAGGAAAAGCAAAGATTGTATAAAGCCCACAAGGGTATAGTCGCCATTATTCCTGAATTAAAAACCTCCGCGGTACAGAATGACAAGCTGGACTCAATAGATCTATCAAAAGATCTGAAATCTTTGTTTGTGGAATATTTCAAATTCCGAAAAGGGCAGAAACCCGACCCCAAATTGCTGGAAATTTTTGATGAAATAATTCACCAATAGTATATGATCCCCATTCAACTGACTTTTAAGGGACTATATTCATATGCTAAATCGGTAACTATTGATTTTGAACCATTGGTTGCAGCTAAACTATTCGGAATTTTTGGACCTGTTGGAAGTGGCAAATCTGCCATCCTGGAAGCCATTATGTTTGTGCTATTTGATCGTACCATCCGGCTTAAC